>PLYG01000236.1 GCA_003153335.1 Betaproteobacteria bacterium
AGTTTTTGGGCGTCGCCTAAGTGGGACTTATCAGTTGGATCATCCTCGGCCTGATCGCCGGCTACATTGCGCACCGGATCATGGGCCAACGCGGCCAGGGGTTCTTTATGAACACGGTATTGGGCGTCGTCGGCGCGGTGATCGGCGGTGCGCCCGGCGTATACCGGTAGATGCCGTCGGGAGCAGCGAAGACCAGTTGGTTCGCGTCGATGCCAAGAAGGTAGAGTCCGGTGGGGGAAACTACGGGCACGGGCAGGTTGGTGATCGCGCGCGTGCTCGTCTCCTGGTCGTACTCGTAGACGTCGTAGCGCGAACCGTTGCTCGCCACGAAGTAGACGCGGGTGCCGAGGCCGATCGGCGCGAAGTAGCGGGGGAACGGCGTGTCATGGCCGAGATCGAAGGGAATTGATCCCGCCTGTCCGTTCCCGAACTCGCTGTCTGGCGCGGTCGCGATCTGGTCGGGGATCGGGTCGCACGCGTCGTTGTTCAGGTTGCCTATCGGCTTGGTCACCGTCGGATCGCCCGGCGCGTACTTGTAGATCTTGACGCAGCCCTTGTCCGAATAAGCGTTGAAGTAGATGACACCGTTGACCGCGCGGAAGCCTCCGGCCCACTGGTGGTCCGGGCCGGTCGGGTTCGTGTTCGATCGCTGCTTGACGCCCTCGACCGGGTCGTAGGAGTAGAGCTTGCCACCGTTG
Source organism: Betaproteobacteria bacterium (assembly GCA_003153335.1). Classification (GTDB taxonomy): domain Bacteria; phylum Pseudomonadota; class Gammaproteobacteria; order Burkholderiales; family Casimicrobiaceae; genus PALSA-1005. The sequence continues at coordinate 699 of PLYG01000236.1, forward strand.
CCGTTGCTGGCCAAGAAATAGATCTTGCCGCCGAGCGAAATACCACCATCGAGCGCACCATCGTCGATCACGGTGTTGTTGGTCGGAATCGCGACGAGATTCGTCGGTCCGGGTTCCACGAGCGTGGAGATGCCGGGCTCGACCGCGCGCGAGTCGCTGCGCACCTGGATACCGGGGATCGTCGTGCTCACCTTACCGGCTTTGACCATCACCGACTGCGTGGGGCCGTGGACCAGCGCGAGCTCGAAAAGGTCGCCGCCGTAGCGTTGCAGGAGCTCCCTCGGCTTGCTGACCCCGCGGTCGCTGGTCGTAATAATGATCCTCTCGCCGCAATCCACCCGGCTGGTCCCGTTGTACTGCGTGACCTGAAGCTGCGCCGGGACGCCGGACTGAACGATCTTGGGATACGTCGCCTCGACCGATGTGAAGGTGCAGTGCGTGGAGGGCTTGGCTTCCACTGCCGTGCACGCCAGAGCCAGAATCGCCACAAGGCCCGAGAGAGAGCCGTTCCGAACGAGCTTTCGCATGCTTCCACTCCACCAGAATCGGTTATAGGTCTGCACTTGTATCGCAATTCCTTGCCACCAGCAAGCAAGATATCCGCGGCAGACGTTTCCTGCCGCTGGAATACGGCGGATATCCGCGCGATCGAGCCGTCCGGTGTCCGCGCGCTAGAGGCCTGCAATGCCGTACCCGGCGGCGGCCCGGGATTCATCAGGTGCTGGTCGCCTCTGGGCAACGGCTGCTTTGCGGCAAGTCGAGATGCGCGGGCGACCGTCTGCAACTGGCCGAAAGTACGCATAGCGCCGTATTGCCACAAAACGGACTGAGTAGCCCGGCCGGGGCTTCCCAACCACCGGCCGGTTTACCTTCTACTCCTGCCGTTCGTGGGCCGGTGCTAAAGGCAGTAATTCTTGAAAATGATGGCAAATTCCGCCCCCAGGACGATAGGGCGGTCTCGGCCATAAGCGGTCCGCGAGCTGGCATGCGTGAACGTCCGCAACAGACGGATTGCAGTCGTTGCTGGCGGTGGATCGAACTGGCGCTTTCGACCCGTAGCGGTCAGCCGGATTCGAATCGCGCCATCGTTCTGCCGGGTTTAGAGGGACAGAGCCTGCTAATATTGTGACGCTCTATACCCATTGGCCGACGCTCGTTGGATGTCGGCCTGCGGCCAGGCCGCCCGCCGCGGAATTGATCACCGCGCGGACGAGCTTCGACGGCCACGCCGGTTGCGCGCGGCCGGCGGTTGCCACGCCGAGTCCGCAGAGGGTCGCCACCAGCACCCGGCGCCGGGCGCTGGAGGACAGTGATGTCATGGCTCGACCTTGGCCTTTCAGGCCGGAAGTGGTCAAATGTCTGAATTCACCGGGATGCCGGCGGGGCTTCTTCAGTCGTGGACTCCATCGCCATATCCATCGCCTGGTCGAGTGTCAGGCTCCGACCGCGTCGCCAATAGCAATCAAACAATACTTCATCCTGCATCAACTGCCGAGTAGCCGCGATGATTCGTTGGCGACGGGGATGCCAGATCGGTGGCAGCGGCGCCTCCGTTTCCGACCGCAACACTTCGACAGCGCCCCAGATGTGGACTGCGCGGCGGGGGCTGCCAAGCGACGCATTAACTTCAGCCAGTCCTTCGAGCGAAAACGCGGTACCGGGACGATCGCCCAACGCGCGCCGGATGAGCAGCGCCGCCCTGTGAAGGAACCCGGCCCGGACATAGTCTCCTTCCTCGAAGGTCAGGGTCCCAAGTCCATCCAATGCGCGGGCAACGCCCCATTCGTGCCGATCGTCGCGTCGCATGGCGAGGCTACTCTCGAGATAACTTCGAGACTCCATGTAGCTGCCGCGGAACAATGCTGCGAATCCGAGCCGTTCCAGCATCAATGCGAGCGCCCAGTTGTCGCCAACCTCCCGCGCGATCTCGACGCTTTCACGGACCAGCGTCTCCGCCGCCGGATCGGTTCGTTGATCGAGGGCGACGGCAGCGAGGCTGCTCATGGATGCTGCGATATCTCGCCGGTCACCGATTTCGCGGCGGATCGACAACGCTTCCTCGTGCAGTGCCTTCGCTGACGGAAAGTCGCATCGATGGCGGGCCACGTTCGCCAGGACGCCCAGAGCGCCTGCAACGTTGGCGGCATCACCAAGCTTGCGCATGATCGCCAGGGATTCCCGCTGGGATTGCTCCGTGAATTTGAAATCGCCCTGCACTACGCACATCACGCCAAATGCGATCAGTGCGCGGCCGCGTTCGCATGTGGGCTCCAGATTTCCCGGCTTGTCCAGCACGCGCCGGCACCATTGTCGGCCCTCGGCATAGTAACTGCCCTTCATCCAGAACCACTGCAGCGCTGCGCACAGCCTCAGATCGCTCAAAGATGCACGCTGCGCAAAGCTCCAGGTGAGTGCGGCTGTCAAATTCTCGTGCTCGGTTTCGAGCCGTCGCATCCATTCGCGATCATCGGGACCTGTCATCTTCGGGCTCGATGCCTCGGCCAGAGCGAGGAAGTAGTCAAGATGGCGACTTCGTAACCTTTCCTGGTCACCAGTCTGCAGCTTGTCCTGAGAGTAGTACCGAACCGTGTCGAGCAGTCTGTGGCGCAAGAGTCCGTCGCGCTCCTCGGAGGACAGAAGACTCTTGTCTGCCAGCGACGCCAGTAATTCGACTATTTGGGCACGTATGAGGAATTGGTCGGCACAAACAGCTTCGGCAGCCTCCAGCGTCCAACCGCCGGCGAATACCGAGAGCCGTTGCAGCAAACGCTGCTCCGGTTCGGTGAGGAGGTCATAGCTCCAGTCGATCAGCGCGCGCAACGTCTGGTGACGCGGCAGCGCGACCCGCGACCCGCCATTCAACAAATCGAAGCGCCGATTCAGCCGGCCATCGATCTCATCGATCGAAAGCGAGCCCACCCGGGCTGCAGCCAATTCAATAGCCAACGGGATTCCGTCCAGGTGACGGCAAAGCGACGCGACTACGTGGGCATTGTCATTGGTGAACTCGCATGATGGATTGCGCGATCGCGCGCGGTCGATGAACAACCTTGTCGACTCGTATTGCGCGACATTATCCGCAGTAAGTCTCGTCGATTCGTCGGGCAGCGCCATCGATGGCACGCGATAAGACTGCTCGCCATCGATGGCCAACCGCTCTCGACTGGCTGCCAGCACCTTCACTTCCGGGCACGATCGCAACACCGCGTCGACCAGCCGCGCGCATGCATCCAGCAGGTGTTCGCAATTGTCGAGTACCAGGAGGAGGTGCTTGTTTGCCAGATGCTCGACGAGCGAGTCGACGAGCGACTTGTGGGGTACCTCGATCACGCGCACGGCAGCCGCGACAGCCCTGGGTACGAGCGCCGCGTCCGTGAGCGCAGCCAATCCGACGAACCATACGCCGTCCCGGAATTGCCCGAGCACTTCGGCCGCGATGCGTAACGAAAGTCGTGTCTTGCCGCAGCCGCCGGACCCCGTCAGGGTGACCAGACGGGACTCTGTCATCAACGCTTTGACGGCGCACGTCTCGCGATCCCGGCCGATAAAGCTCGTCAGCTGCGTCGGCAGATTGTTTGTATCGACCGGGTGTGTGTTCGAATGACTCGCCATGGCCGGCAGGCCGGACGATGAAACAAGGTACAGATGCTCGTGCTGCCCGGCAGGGGCGGCGTTTGAAATGCCGGGCTTTCCGTTGCGCCTGCGCTCGACAAACAGTTGCCCGGCGGATTGTCCCGTGCTTTGTTCAGCGACCGTGAAGCGGTAGCCGCGCCCCTGGACCGTCGTGATCGCTTCCGGCCCGAGAAGCTTGCGCAATGTCGAGATGTGGACTTGAAGGTTGTTTTCTTCGACAACCAGGTTCGGCCAGACGCACGCCAGCAATTCGTTCTTGTCGACGACACGGTCGCTTCTCTGGACAAGCGCCAACAGCACGTCGAACGCCCGGGCACCGATCTTTACCGGCTTTCCGTCGATGAGGAGTTGACGCTGCTGCTGCCTGATCAGGAAACGTCCGAACGTCAGTTCAGTGGTGTGATCCGAACTATTGATATGCGGGCTCCTGTGCCGGGAACATTGTCAAGGGGTCGTTCATCCACGACAGCATACCCCTTTCGCCGGCAGCGAATGCATCGCAGCGGCATTTCGCGACTCCGGCCTGTTTCCATGCCCGCGAACGCGCACATTCGCTCGCATCCGAATCCGCGTGACTTGCATGAAGGTGTCACCCATACTGACTCTGCATGCGCAATCCTGTTCGGGCGGCGGTCGCTGGGAGAATCAAGTGAGACACCAACGGGTCGTGAACCTTTCTTCATCCTGGGCAGTCGTGATTTTGATCGCCGGCCTCCTCGCCCTCCCCACCGGCTGCGCCGCCAAGAACTTCCGCTGGTCCTCGCAAGGTGACGCGCAGACCATGGATCCACATGCCAACAACGAGGGCCTGAACAATGCCCAGAACAACCAAGTCTACGAGTACCTGACGCAACGCGACAAACAGAGCAAGGTCGTTCCGTGGCTCGCGACTTCCTGGGAAAACGTCTCGCCGACAAAATGGATCGTCCACCTGCGGAAGGATGTCAAGTTCCATGACGGCACGCCGTTTACTGCGGACGACGTCGTATTTTCGTTTGACCGAGCCCGGCTGTCCGATAGCACGTTCAAGCTATATTCGAACCAGTCGGGCACGACGCGCAAGATCGACGACTATACGGTGGAATTCACGACGCCCGTTCCGAATCCGTTATTTCAGGAATCGATCGCAACCATCTTCATCATGAGCAAGGCCTGGGCGACGAAGAACAACGTAGTGCGTCCCCAGAATTTCCGCGCCAAGGAGGACACCTATGCTGCCCGCAACGCGATGGGTACGGGGCCGTTCCTGCTCGTGTTGTTCGAGCCGGGCGTCAAGACGCTTTACAGGAAGAACGTCAATTGGTGGGGCATCAAGGAAGGGCATTTCGATGGCAACGTGGAAACGGTTGAGTATCGCCCCATAGTCAATTCAGCGACGCGTATGCCCGCGCTGAAATCGGGAGAGATCGATTTCGTTCTCGATCCTGCGGTGCAGGATGTACAGAGGCTCCGCGAAGATCCGTCCCTCAAGATATGGGAAGGCGAGGAAAACCGGGTTATTTTCATCGGGTTGGACCAGGCGCGAGACGAGCTTCTCTACAGCGACGTCAAGGGCAAGAATCCGTTCAAGGACCTGCGCGTGCGCAAGGCACTGTATCAGTCGGTGGACATCGACGCGATCAAGACGCAGATCATGCGCGGATTTGCCCGCCCGACCGCCATCACGATGCACGACGCACAGGGCATCGGCATCAGACAGGATCTCGAGAAGCGCATACCTTACGATCCGGCTGCCGCAAGAAAGCTGCTCGCCGAGGCAGGCTACCCGAGCGGCTTCACCTTCACGCTCGACTGCCCGAACGACCGATACATCAACGACGAGAAGATCTGCACTGCCCTGGCGGCCATGTGGGCGCGCATCGGAATCACCGTCCGGGTGGAGCTGATGCCGAGGGCGCAGTACTTGCAGAAAATCGGCAAACTGGACACCAGTGCTTTCATGCTCGGATGGGGTGGTGCAGCGACGGATCCGATCTGGATGCTCAAGCCGGTGCTCCACAGCCGCAACGACTCGGGCGCGGGCGACGCGAACTACGGCAACTTCAAGAACCAGAAGCTCGACGCGCTGATCGATGCC
>PLYG01000264.1:0-1259 GCA_003153335.1 Betaproteobacteria bacterium
GCGAACGTTTCTCGCGAGCCTGTTCACCTTTACCGCCACTTAGCGCGCTAACTGCCAATCCAGAGGAAGGTCGGGCGAAGAAAGAAGAAGACGGAACAACGACAAAGAAGAACCAGAAAAACTCTTCAAAGGAAAATCGCCGAAGAAGATCGACGAAGAAAATCCACGACTTTCAAACCGCCAAGTTCACACGACTTTCAGGACGCCGCTGACACGGCCAGAGGTTCGTCGCGAGTACGACGCGCTCGATGAGGAATTCCAGTTGCTGGACGAGATACTCAAGGCGAGAAACGACGCGGGCCTGACTCAGGCGGAAGTGGCCGAGCGGATTGGCACGACGCAATCAGCCGTGGCGCGCCTGGAGTCCTCGCTAGGCAAGCACTCGCCTTCGATTTCCACGCTCAAGCGTTACGCTTCAGCTCTTGGCTACAAGATTCAGGTACGCCTGGTGAAAGAGCCAGATCCAACTTCGCGCCCAACACGGACGCGCGCGAAGGCGACGCGCGCCGACTAATCCGGCGTCTCCGCCGAGGCTCCGCCTGCGCCCGCGTTCGCCAGCACCCCCGCCACGTGTGGGTGAACGGTGCCCTGGCGAAATGGCTCTACCTATTTCATTGCCGCGGCGGCGCCGTTTACGCATGACTCGCCGCGGCACGCGCGTTCGAATCGTCAGCAGGAAGGGTTCCCGGCCCGGAACCTGATCGCCCGTGGGCGGGGGCTGCCATTCCAAACGCAGCCCGAAGTTCGGCGATCCTCGGCGTAGCCTCCCACAGGTAGATTTTTGGGTCACGCCACTGCCCGAAATGCCCGAACGTCGCCGTGCCCTGGTAGATCGGCCGCAGCAGGTCCAACTCGTGGATGATCGCACCCGGCGTCAGATCGAAGACTTCCGCAATCGCGCGCACCATCCGTTCTTCCGATACTTGACCCGTCCCGTGCAGGTCTACCCCCAAGGACACCGGCTCCGCCTGTCCAATCGCGTAGGAAAGCTGGACCGTGCAGCGGCGGGCGAGGCCGGCGGCCACGACGTGTTTGGCGACATGGCGCGCGGNNGGCCGCCGATAGTCCAGGCGCCGGCGGGGTTGAGGTAGGCGCGGAAGTTTCGGGTGCGGCGATGGGGCGGAATGACGCGATCCAGAATCTCGCTCTGCAGAAAGCCGCGCACGTCGTCGATCGGGATTCCGGGCTGGTGCTGCCACGAGAGGACCGCCGCATCCACACCAACGGGCTTGCCTTCCTCATAGCTGACCGTGACCTGG
>PLYG01000264.1:1273-11750 GCA_003153335.1 Betaproteobacteria bacterium
CCGAACATCAGGCCCTGATCGCCTGCCCCCAGGATCGCATCGCTGCGGTCCACGCTGGCCGCGATCTGCGGACTTTGGTGATTGAAGCGAATCTCCACCTCGCAGGACTTCGGGTCGATGTCGTATTCCGCCGTACCGTAGCCGACATCCCGCAATGTCTTGCGCACGATGTCGGCGGCGGAATCGCGCACCTGGCGGAAGTGCTGCTCGTCCCGGGTGCGGAATTCGCCGGCGACCAGGACCTTGCGGTCTGCCGCGAAGCATTGGCAAGCCACGCGCGCGTGCGGGTCGAGCCGCAGGAAGGCATCGAGGATCGCGTCCGAAATCTGGTCGCAGACCTTGTCGGGGTGGCCTCCGGAGACCGACTCCGATGTGAACAAACCGTTACGGAATAACATTTCGACTCTCTTCTTTAGCCGCTTCGGCAAGGTGCCGGGGGCGGCAATCCGGATCAAATCCCCCCAGCCCTTGGGCGGGCAAGACCTCCGACTGCACACGATACTGGAGGATAGATCACCACCTCGGGCAGAGACGGCGGACGCCGGTTTATGGACCTTGCCAGTACTTCTGTGCGACGAAGTACGGTGCACGCTCGGATTGCGCGGATAGCGCAATCACCGGGCGTTCGACGACAATTCCTTCGATGGACCAAGCCATGCTCATTCAAATGCCAACTTTGGCAATCTCCAATGTAACGAGCAAATGTACGTGGCAGTTATTGCTTGCCCACTGACAAGTTGTCACGATGGAATTGTAGCGCCAATGCTCGAAGGTCGTTTTTTCTTGATCGTTCGAGCTAAAGGAGTGGCGCAGTTCCGAGTGAAAATCAACACCATACCGGCAGCGGACCGATGAGCATGACTTTCGCGCTACAAAATTGACGCGGTCTTGAACGACCGAGCAAACTCAAGCCAGGAGTCAGTCTTCCCGCAAAGTGCGGGAATGCGCGGCGCTGGGGTTGGAGGCGCCCGAGCTGGCGCTCCAGACCCCGCTGCGGAAACTGGCGGCGCCTACGCCGCCGCGCGAACTCGCAATGAAAATTTGATAAGATCAACTGTCGTCTCCCCTGTGCTAATCTAGAACCGCAGTGAGACAAATCCATGCAGGGCGCGAAAGCAGGCGCGCCTACCGAGACCAAAATGGTCCAAAGCAAATCTCAGGAGGAACAAATGTCCAATCTCAAAGAAACAAAGCCCACGACAAGACGCGCCGTACTGCAGGCCGGCCTGGCGATGGCGGGATTGCCGCTGTCGGGGCTGTTCGCCAGGCATGCGGCGGCGCAGACCCGCACGGTGACAAAGGTGCTGGACTTCACTACGACCGCCGATATGACAAAGGCGGAGCAGGAAGGCGAGTTCCTCTTTTACACGCATGACGGCGAACCGGCGGCCGCAGGCATATGTGAGGCCTTCGCCAAGGATTTCCCCAAAATCAAGGGAAAGTACTTGCGCGCGCAGAACGGCGCGCTCTTCAGCAAGATCCTGGCCGAGCGCTCGGCAGGGCGCTTCGCCGTTGACGTCATTCAGTTCTCGGAGCCCGCCACAGCCCTCGATTTTCAGAAGCGCGGCGGCTACCAGCGCCATGTGTCGACCCAGTCTGAATTCTATGCCCCGGAGCATCTGAGCAACCCGGTCGGTGACTGCTTCTGTGTCGGCGTGACGTTCGCCGGCATCTGCTACAACACCGACAAGGTCAAGCCGGAGGAGGCGCCCAAGACCTGGAAGGATATCCTGGATCCGAAATGGCTCAACGCCATGAGCGTCAAGCAATCCACGTCGGGGTTGCAGTTCGTCCAGTGGTACGAGCTGCGCAAACTGTATGGCGAGGGGTTCTGGAAAGAGTTCGCCAAACTGCGCCCGCGCGGCTTCGATTCCCGCGCGCAATTGTTCGACCGGCTGGCGAAAGGCGACGACAAGGTTTGCGCGCTGGCCGAATTGGCCGGCTATTTGCTCCAGAAGGAAAAGGGGGCGCATATTGCCTTTGTCACCCCGGCCGACGGACTCCCGGCAGGTACGCTGTGGAACGGGGTCGTCGACCGTGCGCCGCATCCGGAAGCCGCGCGGCTCTTTGTCGACTGGCTGATGTCGCCTCGCGGACAAATGCATTACCAGAACAATCCGTTCCTGTACTACGGCTCCGTGCGCAAGGACGCGCCCCCGATGCCGGGCGGCACGCGCTTGCGCGACTTCAAGCTGCTCGCGCCGAGCGCGGCGGAGATGGGCACCTACATGGCCAGCCAGGAAGCGTTTACCAAGGAATGGAACGGAATGCTCGGGTTATAGGCCCGGTTCATGTCCACAGCGCTGGCGCGCCCCGCCTCCCGGCAGGGGCGCGTGGTGTCGGCTCAGACGGTTGCCATGGTGGTGGTTATCACCGTGGTGGCCATTTTTGTGCTGTACCCGATCTTTTACCTGCTGCAGGCCGCGTTCGACGTGGGCGCTCCCGACGTCCGTCCGCCCACCGCCTACGGCCTCGACAACTTTTCAGCGTTGGCAAAGTATTGGGAGATCATGCTCAATACGCTGGCCGTGACCTTCGCGGCGACGATCATGGCGCTGGTATTCGGTTTCCTGACCGCATGGATACTGACCCGCACCAACGTGCCGTTCCAGCGTACGCTGGAGCAGTTGATGGCGGTGCCGTACTACGTGACGCCATTGCTGGGGGCGCTCGCCTGGAACTTTCTCGGCGCGCCGGAGAGCGGCTTCATCAACCAGCTCTGGCGCGGCATGGGCGGACAGGGCGCGCTGATCGACATCACCTCGGCTATGGGCATCGCCTGGGTGATGGCGCTGTTCGAGGGGTCGGTCGCATTCGTGATGATCGGCGCGGTAATGAAGTCGATGGATCCGGCGCTGGAGGAAGCCTCGCAGGTCGTCGGCGCCGGCCGGTGGTGGACGATGCTGCGGATCACGCTGCCGCTGGTCGCGCCGGGCGTGCTGGGGGCCGCGATATTCGTCTTTGCCGAAATGCTGGGACCGTTCTCGGCGGCGCTGGTGCTCGGTACGCCGGCGCGTTTCTACGTCATTACCACCGCGATCTATCAGTTCGTTTCGCAGTATCCGCCGCGCCTCCCGCTGGCTGCGGCGATGGGCGTCTCGCTGTTCGCGGTCATGTTCCTGATGCTGTATCTCTATCGGCGCGTCACTGCGAATCGCAGCTTCGTGACCATCAGCGGCAAGGCATTCCGCCCGCGCACCATGGACATGGGCTGGCTGCGTTGGGTGCTGTTCGCGATCTGCGCGGCCTACCTGTTTCTCTCGGTGGTGTTGCCGCTCGCGACGCTGATCTATGCCTCGGTGCAGAAGCTGGCCGTCGCCTTTCCCAAAGCCGACAACTTCACGTTCGACAATTACCGCACGGCGCTGTCGCTCAATGCCGTGCGCTCGGCGCTGTCGAACAGTCTGGTGCTGGGATTGCTGACCGCGACCATCGGCGTCGCGTTGACAGGGATGCTCGCGTGGATAATCCAGCGCAGCCGCTTGGCCGGCCGTGGCGTGCTGGAATACATCGTCATGTTCCCGCAAGCCGTGCCGCGGCTGGTGTTTGCGTTCGGCATGATGTGGGCGTGGCTGGCGTCTCCGATTCCGATCTACGGCACGTTCTGGATACTGCTGATCGCCTACCTGACCGTGTTCCTGCCGCTCGGCGTGCGCACGATTTCGGGCATGATCATGCAACTCGACAAGAGTCTCGAAGAATGCGGCCAGGTTTGCGGTGCGTCCTGGGGCTTTCGCTTGCGGACCATCGTCGCGCCGCTGCTGCGACCCGGAATACTTGCGGCATGGCTGCTGATATTCGTGGCCAGCGTGCGCGAACTCGGGGCCTCCATCCTGCTGATGGGACCCGACTCCAAGGTGATGACGCCCGCCATCGCCGAAGCATTCTTTTCAACGAGTTCCGAATTGACGGCGGCGATGGCGCTGATCCAGACCATTGTCGTTGCCGCGGCGATGGTTCTGTTCACGTTGATCACACGCCGCTCTTCACGGCCGGGAGCATGATGACCATGCAGGACAGCGCAAAGACACCGGAAATCGAAGTCGAGAACCTGGTAGTCGGTTACGGCGCGGTGGCCGCCGTCGGCCCCGTTAGCTTTACCGTGGAGCTGGGGGAGCAGTTGACGCTGCTCGGACCCTCCGGCTGCGGGAAGACCACGACGTTGCGCGCGATCGCCGGCCTGGAGCGGCCGACCTCGGGTGCGATCCGCATCCGGGGCGAGACGATGTACGACGAGGCGCACGGGATCAACCTGCCGGCGGAACGGCGCGGCCTGTCGATGGTGTTCCAGTCGTACGCGATCTGGCCGCACATGACCGTGTTCGAGAATGTCGCGTACGGCCTGCGGGTAAGACGCGCGAGCGCTGCGGAGATCAAGGAAAAAGTGCACCGGGCGCTGGACCTGGTGAAGATGGGCCCCTACGCCGAGCGCAATGCCTCTCAGCTCTCCGGCGGGCAGCAACAGCGTGTGGCCGTCGCCCGGGCCTGCGCCTTCTCGCCGGAGGTGCTGTTGTTCGACGAGCCACTGTCCAATCTGGATGCGAAGCTACGCGCGGAGATGCGGATCGAGCTGCGAGAGCTGCAGCATCGACTGGGTGTCACGTCGGTCTATGTCACGCACGACCTCGAGGAGGCGCTGGCAATGTCCGACCGGATCGTCGTCATGCGCGGCGGCCACATCGAGCAGACCGGATCGCCGGGCGAGATCTACAATTATCCCCGCACGGCCTTTGTCGCGGATTTCGTCGGGTCCGCCAACTTGATCAGCGGCCGGCTGCGTCCCGATCTGGCCCAACACGGGCTCGTCGCTTTGGAGGCCGATGGGGGCAACATTTTACATGGCGACCCACATGGACGTTCGCCGGGGCCGGAACCGGTGATGTCGGTGCGCACGGTCCATTTGCAACTGAGTGCGGCGCCACCCGCTGCATCGGTCAATGTCTGGCCGGTCGTGGTCAAACGCGCCATTTTTCTCGGCGACTTGACGCAGATCCATGTCGATTGGGGTGGTCGCGAACTCGTCATTCGACAGACTGCCGCCGATACGCTGGCAGAGGGGGCGACGGCCTATCTCTCGATCGATTCCAGCCACTGCGTTCTGCTGGAGCCTGGGTAAGCGACTGGCGGGAAAATTGAGGGCGCTCGCCCGCATTCCAGGCTATCGTTCTGCGCGATAGCGGCGATAGTATCGCGCGACAATCTCCTCGCGGACCGCCGCCGGCGTGCCGCGTGCCGCCGCCGAGAGGAGTTGCGGATGAACGTAGCAGGCGGCGCGAGCGAATCGCCGTTGCCCAAGAACGTCGGCCTATTGTTCTTAATGGAAGCCATCAATTTTGACGGTGGTGCCAAGCTGATCACGGCGCTGCTCGGTGACCATATCCAGGCCGGCGGGATCAATCCCGTTGACATCCGCGAACACGTCAAGGCCGGCCGCATCCGGATGCTCGTGGTATTCGGCGAGAAGCGACTGGCGGATCCGCTGTTCAAGGATGTTCCTACCGCCAAAGAGAGAGGCTACAACGTCGTCGTGACGCTGTGGCAGGGCATCGGTGCGCCGAAGAACCTGCCGGAACCCGTGCGGGCCAGGCTGGAAGAGGCCTTCGCAAAAACGATTACTTCGCCCGAGACCATGGAATCATTGCGCAATCTCGGCCTCGAGCCCGTGTACCTCGGCGGCAACGATTTCGCGAAAAAGTGGATCGACGAAAATGCCCACTACAAACAGGTGGTGACGGAAACGGGGATCCTGGAACTCGTCAGAAGCCGGAACAAATGATGTCGGCGGACGACAAGGACGCGAAGGGATTCAGGTACCGCGGGCTGGAGTTTCATTCGAGCCGCATGTGGCAATGGGCGCAGGTGAGCCAGGCGCTGTCGTTCATGCAGAAATTCGAGTTGAACATGCTGATCTTCCACCAGAACGATATCGTCGACGACCTGGTATTTCCGCGAGCCTTCTTTCCCGAGGACCTGATGTGGAAGCGCTGGCCGGTGCGCCTGCATTCCATTCACCAGAACCGCCACTACATCAACAAGGTGGCGCGCGAAACCAAGGCCCGCGGGATCGCATTCTTTCTCGAGATCAAGGAAATCTGGTTCGTGGACCAGTTGCTCGAGCAGGTGCCGTCCTTGCGCAACACCGACGGCTCGATGTGCGCGAGCAACCCGTTCTGGTGGGAGTTTCTCGAAATCAAGATGCGCGAGTTGATCGAAGCCGTTCCGGATCTGGCGGGGGTCATCGTCAGCCCCGGCACGCGCGAGAGCAAAGTGTCGATCTCCACCAATACCTGCGCCTGCCCCCGCTGCGCGGCCACCAATCCGACCGAGTGGTATGCCAGCCTGCTCGGCGCCATGCATCGGCTGCTGGCGGAACATGGGAGAACTTTCTCGGTTCGCGATTTCTCGTACTCGGCCGACCAGCAAAGCCGGATGCTCGACGCCGCGAGGCGCTGCTCGGACAACATCGTCATCTCGCTCAAGAATACGCCGCACGACTACTACCCGACCTTTCCGGATAACCCGCGCATCGGCAACACGGGGGGCTTAAGGCAGCGGATCGAGTTCGATACCTGGGGACAGTTCTTCGGCATGGGCTTCTTTCCGGTCAGCGTGGTGGAAGACATGCAACAGCGCATGCGGCACGCCAAGGCCTGTGGCGCGGAAGGCATCGCGCTGCGCACGGACTGGGAGGTGATCACGGACTCCGGCGCCTTCAACAGCCCCAACATCCTGAATGCGATCGCCGGGGCGATGCTGGCCCGCGATGTCGACGCGGATCTCGACCTCGTCTACGCCGCCTGGAGCAGGCACGGCCTTTACTCGCCGCTGCAGGCCGCGTCGGCGATGCAACCCCTGCACATCCCGACGCACCCGCAAAGCAGCGCGATGCTGAAGGTGTTCATGCAAGCGTCGTGGGCGGTGATGGAAAAGTCCGCCTACGTGCGCGGCCACTTGTTTCACGAAGACGATCAGTATCCCGACACGGTGGCCAAGGCGTTCGACATGCTGGTCCATATCCATGGCCGCGACGACTGGGAGCCCGGCGCTTCCCGCCTGCTAGCCCCGACCGAGGGAAACCTGGCGGTCATCTTTGCCGAAAAGGCGCAGGCCGGCGCGGAAGTGAAAAGATTGCCGGGCGTTCTCCAGGTCCGCGCGCTGGGTTTGCCGGCGACTGTTGCGCAGGAGCTGGAGACGATGCTCGAGCTCTATGTCCTCTGGGTCGAAGGCTACGAGCTTTGCGCCAGGGCGGTCTTCCTGGTCCGCACGGCACAACTCTCATCCAGTGGGGACCACATCGATGCCGCGCGACGAACCGCGGCGCCGCTGCGCGAGTTCAGTCGACGCGTCCAGGCCCGTCTGCGGAGAACCAGTTATCCCCACTACGTTTACTGGCTGCTCGACACCACGCGCAGTGACGCACTGGCTGATGACGTCGAGGCGCAACTGAGCCATCTGGGCCACCAGGGCGAATCGGCACTGGAGCAAGGAGCCCGGTGATGGTGTTGACGTGTCGCGCGCTGGAGATGCATGGGCAAAGAATGTGGGAGCGCGATGGCGTCATCAGGACACCATACTTTTCGTGGTAGAGTCTAACGCTGCATTGAGATGATGCCCAGCGTAAGTGATGGCGCAAGGCGCCCGGAGGTGACGATGGCCCAGCAACCGGACAAGCCCCGGCATTTCTCCATGCTTCGCGAGTTCCACCTCGCCGACTTCTTCACGCTCGGCAACGCGGCCTGCGGTATGGGCTCGGTGTTCCTCGCGATGCGCTTCCTGGACTCCGGCTTCTCGAGGCATTTCCTCCTGGCTGCGGCGCTGCTGCCGGTCGCCTTCATCCTCGACATTTTCGATGGCCGCATCGCCCGCGCCCGCAACCAGAATTCGGCGCTGGGCCGGGAACTCGATTCGCTCGCCGACGTGATCTCCTTCGGTGTCGCGCCCGCGGCGCTTGCGTATGCCGCCGGCATGGGCGCCGGGTGGGATGCGATCGTGCTGATCTACTTCGTCTGCTGCGGGGTGAGCCGCCTGGCGCGCTACAACGTCACCGCCGAGAGCCTGTCGGAAGGCACGGGCAAGGTGAAGTACTTCGAAGGCACGCCTATTCCCACCAGCGTGGTGCTCGTGGGCGAGCTTGCCTTCGCGTGCTGGCAGGGGCAGCTGGGCGCCGACCTCTATGGCGGCGCGTGGGACATCGGGCCGTGGACACTGCATCCGCTGGCGCTCCTTTTCGTGCTCTCCGGTACGCTCATGATCAGCAAGACGCTGCGCATCCCGAAGCTTTGAACGTTCAGGCGGCAGCGCTGTGGTGGCGTACTGCTCAAGGCCGGGAACTTGTCCGCAGATGGTACGGTGCTGTGCTCGTTATTCGCCGCTTGCGTAATACCCGCTAGTCGTCCCAGCGAAAGTCCACCCTGTTCTGGCTCTGGGTTTCTATGGTCACCAATTTGCGCACAGTCGCCCCGTTGGCGGACGCCGCGACTTCATATGTTCCGTTTGGCACCGTTGCGTAAAACCACGGGCCGTCGGATTTGGCGTCGAGCACGCGTTGGCCCCGCGTATCCTTGATCACGATGCCCACGTCGGACAAATACGCACCGCTCCTGGTCGCCAGCACTAGTTTGAGATTGAATCCCTGCGCCAGCGCCTGCAGGCTGTCACGGGCTTCTTCGCTAACTCCACCGGAGACATAACTGATTTTTCCGGATTGCCGGATCTGCGGCTCACCGGCCGCGTGCAGCGACGGAGCGGCGAGCGTGACTGCGAGCAGTGACATTGCCATTGGTAGTTTGAGCCCATTCATGTGAATTTCCTTTGCAGATCGAAAATACCACCCTCTGTATGATCCACCCAATTCGTGCATGTTTCTGTTCGTTACCACACGTTAGTCCGTCACCTCGAATCTCTTGAAAGCTTCCAGCGGGTTTACCTGACCGCATCGTACGTCGGCAGGCGTCGTTCGATGTCCGAGCCGGCGCCGTGGGACAATGTATCCATGTCCTTAACGGAGCCCACGCATGGTTACCTGTGCCGTAATCGATGATTACCAAAACGTTGCCGCCGGGATGGTGGATTGGTCGCGCATTGCCGATCAGGTCGAGGTCACGTTCTTCCATGACCGCGTAGCTACGCGCGAGTCGTTGGTCAACCGCCTCAAGGATTTCGACATCATCGCGGTGATGCGGGAGCGCACGCCGTTCGATCGCTCGCTGCTGGAGCAGCTTTCCAGGCTGAAACTACTGGTGACGACCGGCCAGAGAAACGCATCGATCGATGTTGCGGCGGCCAACGAGCGGGGCGTGACGGTGTGCGGGACCAGCAGCCTGGAGAGTCCCGCGGCCGAGTTGACTTGGGGCTTGATCCTGGCGCTGGCGCGCAAATTGCCGCAGGAGCTTCGCGAGTTCCAGCACGGCGGGCCGTGGCAAAACACGCTGGGGATGGACCTGGCCGGCGCGCAACTCGGGATCATCGGGCTGGGTCGTCTGGGCGCACGCGTGGCACGGGTGGCACTCGCCTTCGACATGAAGGTGATGGCCTGGAGCGCAAACCTGAGCGCGGAGCGGTGCGCGAGCCTCGGCGTCGAGCATGCAGGGTCGCTCGATCAGCTCCTGACTAGCTCCGATATCGTCACCATCCACATGGTCTTGAGCGACCGCACGCGGGGACTGATCGGCGCGCCGCAGTTGCGGCGGATGAAGCCATCGGCATTGCTGGTCAATACCGCGCGCGCACCGATCATCGATGAAACCGCGCTGATCACCGCGCTCAAGGAGCGCTGGATCGCCGGCGCTGGGCTGGATGTGTTCGGCGAGGAGCCGCTACCCGTGCAGCACCCGTTCCGCAGCCTCGACAATGTCGTGGCCACGCCGCACCTGGGCTTTGTGACCGAAGGCAACTATCGCGAGTTCTACGGCATGATCGTCGAGGATATCGCGGCGTGGCTGCAAGGCGCCCCGGTACGGTTGCTGGGAGAGCATTTGGCTGCAGCGAAAAAGTAAGCGGCGGGACCAAGCCCCCAGGACGCCGCGTCCCGGATCTCTATGCTCGTATGCGCTGGCTGGAAAGTCTCTGCTGACGCCGCCGCATAATAGCTCGGACGTATTCACGCGATGGGGAAAATACTGCCTGCCCCTTTCTTCGAGCGACCCGCTTTGCGGCCCATTTGAAATTGCCGGGCACTTTTAAGAAAAGGTAGAACCGCCCGGCATATCTGCTAATATTTCAGCATCAAGCCGGAGGCCGCCATGGGACATCTGCACGCCTGTCACGTTCACCCNNCGGGCAGCGCGGCAACTGGGAGAACTCGCCGCCGGAGCTTGGCCAGAAGGCAGGCTTCTTCAAAAAGCGCGGCCTGACGCTGGAACTGCTTTATACACAGGGTGCGGGCGAGACCCTGCAGGCGGTGATTTCAGGCAGCGTGGACCTAGGGATCGGCGTCGGCACCGCCGGGGTGATGGGCGCCTTCGCCAAGGGCGCGCCG
>PLYG01000070.1 GCA_003153335.1 Betaproteobacteria bacterium
GATCCAGCCCGAGATCCAGAAGATGTCGTCCGCCGCCAGAAGATAGGCCTGCCCCGTCATGACACGGGAGATCGACGCCATCGCACTTAAGCTCGACAAGCCCAGATGGCGCAGCCCCGCCAACGCCTGGTTGAAGGCAGGATTGTATTGCGTGGTGAGATCGGCCATCCGACTCTGATGCAAGGCTTCGCGGCGGTCCCATACGGTGGTGACGATCGAGGCGGCAAACCCGCCCGCGGTGATGCGGGCGAAATTGGAAAGGCCCGACGCCAGCGGAATGCGCTGCGGCGGCACGCCATCCAGCAGGATGGTGATCATGGCCAGGAAGAAGGTCGCCATGGCGATGCCCTGAACCAGCAGCGGCACCACGAAATCGAAGAAACTGGCATCGGACGTCAAGCCGGCGCGCAAGATGTAGGAAACCCCGAAGGCGATGAAAGCAACCGTGGCGATGATACGGGCATCGATGCGTGCCATCATCCGCGCGGTGAAGGGCGTAAGCAGCACCGCGATGGCGCCGGTGGGCGCAGCCACCAGACCCGCCCAGGTGGCGGTATAGCCGATCTGGGTTTGCAGCCAGAGCGGCATCAGCAGATTATTGGCGAAGAACACGGCATAGCCCAGACAGAAGGCCAAGGTGCCCAGCGCGAAATTCCTGCCCTTGAACAAGGACAGATCGACGATGGGATTCTTCTGGGTCAATTCCCAGATCAGGAAGGCGACGAATCCGATTCCCGTCACAATGGCCAGCACCACGATTTCGTTGGAGGAAAACCAGTCCAGATCCTTGCCCTGGTCCAACATCACCTGCAGTGCGCCGACCCAGACGATCAGAAGTCCCAGCCCCACCGTGTCGATGGGAAGCTTGCGGGTGGGCGTCTCGCGGCTGGCGAGCGCACGCCAAGTGAGGAACGTGACCAGCGCGCCCACCGGCACATTGATCAGGAAGATCCAGCCCCAGTGATAATTGTCGGAGATATAGCCGCCCAGGATGGGCCCACAGATCGGCGCCACCAGGGTGGTGATCGACCAGATGCCCAGCGCGGTGGCGCGCTTATGCGCTGGAAAGATCGCGATCAGCAGCGCCTGCGAACCGGGAATCATCGGTCCCGACGTGCCGCCTTGCAGGATACGGAAAAAGATCAGAGACGGCAGGCTCCAGGCCACGCCGCAGAGGAAGGACGCCACGGTAAAGGCGACCACTGAGAAGACAAACGTGCGCACCACGCCATAACGGCCCATTAGCCAGCCGGTGAGCGGCACGCCGATGCCATTGGCCACCGCGAAGCTGGTGATGACCCAAATGCCCTGGTCCGTGCTCACGCCCAGATTTCCGGCGATGGTGGGAAGCGAGACATTGGCGATGGTGGAATCCAGCACCTGCATGAAAGTGCCCAGCGCCAGCGCCAGCGCCGTGATCGCCAGCGGCGCGCCCGTCATGGGCTTCAGGGCGTCGCTGCCTGGCGCACTCACCGGCCAGCCGCGCCATTCTCCGCCATGATACGGGCGATCAGCTTGTCGGCGGTACTGGATGAATCTTCGCCGGTGTCGCCTTCGCTTGTGGCGGCGCCCACATGCGCGGTCACCACCGGACCCGATGTGTGACGCACATCCACGCTGGCGGCCACGGACAGGCCCACGCGCAAGGGATGATCGCGCAACTCCTGGGGATCGAGCGCGATGCGCACGGGCACGCGCTGGACCACCTTGATCCAGTTGCCGGTCGCGTTCTGTGCCGGCAGCAGCGCGAACGCGGCACCGGTGCCCGCCCCCAGACCTTCGATCGTGCCGTGGTACGCGACCTTCCTGCCGTACACGTCGGCAATGAGCTCGACCGGCTGGCCGATGCGCACGTTCTGCAGTTGGCTTTCCTTGAAATTGGCTTCGACCCAGACCTGATTGAGCGCGATCACCGACATCAGCGGCGCGCCGGCCTGCACGCGCTGGCCGAGTTGCACGCTGCGCTTGGCGACATAACCATCGACCGGCGCGAGCAGATCGGCGCGCTTGAGCGCGAGGTACGCCTCGCGCACGCGGGCGGCGGCGCGGAGCACGTTGGGGTGCTGTTCGACGGCGATGCCAGCGGTCAGCGTCTGGTTCGACGTGAGCTGCTCCTGCGCCGCCAGCACCGCCGACTGCGCCGCCGCGACGCTGCTCTTCGAGGCGGCGAGTTGCGCGGTGGCGTGATTGAACTCTTCCTTGCCGACCGCGCCGGTGGCCACCAGCGGCAAGCGGCGCGATACGTCGTCCTCAGCACGCGCCAGATCGCTCCGGGCGCGCGCCAGTTCGGCTTCGCGCAAGGCGATCTGCGCCTTGAGCGTGCTGTTGTTAGCGTAGAGCGTGCGCACTTCGCGCACCGTCTGCGCGAGCTGCGCCTCGGCCTGGTCGAGCGCAACCTCGGCGTCGGCCGGATCGAGCTTGACGAGCAACTGCCCGGCCTTCACGTGGTCGGTGTCGTCGGCGTTGATCGCGACCACCGTGCCGCCGACCTGCGGAGTGAGCTGCACCACGTTGCCTTGCACGTAGGCGTTGTCGGTGGATTCGAAATGGTTCAGTACCAGCGCCCAGTAGATGCCATAGGCGATGCCGGCGACCGCGACGGCGGCGGCCACGGCCGTGAGGGCCTTCTTGCGGGCCGGGTTGCCTGGCGGCGCGGCGTTGGTTTCAGGGGAAGTCATGAAATTTCTCCGGGATTCGATTCGATGTTGGTGTTGTTCGGCGTTGGCGGAGGGCCGTCAGCTCACTGGCCTGCCTGTGCGGTGCGCGCGGTGAGCTGGGAGTCGGGGGTGTAGCCGCCACCCAGCGCCCGGATCAGCGCGATCTGCACGTCGAGCGCACGCGCCTTCAAATCGGCCGCCTGGCGGCGCTGGTTCAGTACCGTCGCTTCGGCATTGAGCACCGTGAGGTAGGTGGAGAGGCCGGCTTTATAGCGCTGCGTCGCGAGATCGTAGGCCGACTCGGCCGCGGCTTGTGCGCTGGCCTGCTCGGCGTGCTGCCGGTCGATGGAGCGCAACGAGCTGATCTGGTCGGCCACGTCGTGCACGGCCTCCAGCACGGCGCCGTTGTAGCTCTCGATCGCCGCGTCGAGGTCGGCGGTCTTGCCGCGCAGATTGGCGCGCAGGCGGCCCGAGTCGAAGATCGGCAGGCGGATCGCCGGGCCGGCGCCGTATTGCTCGCTGCCCACCTTGATCAGCTGGTCCAGGCCGATGCTAGCCAGACCGATGAAGGCCGTGAGGTTGATGTTCGGATAGAACTGCGCCTTGGCGCTCTTCGTGTCGCTGGTCGCGGCCTCGATGCGCCAGCGCGCGGCCGTGATGTCGGCCCGCCAGCCCAGCAGGTCGGCGGGCACGGCGGCCGGCAGCGGCACCGCCTGCACGGTGGTGAGCGGCACGATCAAGCTGTCGAGCGCGTTCGGCGCCTGCGCGGTGAGTGCGGCCAGTGCGTGGCGCGTGAGCGTGATCTGTTCGTCGAGCTGTTCGATCTGCAGGCGCGCTTCGGGCAACGCGCCCTCGCCCTGGCGCAGCTCGACGTTGGTATCCAAGCCACCCTGCACGCGCTGCTTGATCAACGAGAGGATTTCGTCGCGTTGCTGGAGCGACCGTGCCGCGACTTCACGCTGCTCGAACAGCCGGCCGAGCGTCACGTAAGTGCGCGCGACGTTGCTCGCGAGCATGACGCGGGCGGCCTCTCGATCGGCCTGTGCGGCGCGTTCCGCGCCGACCGCCGCTTCGATTGCAGCGCGGTTGCGGCCGAAGAAATCGAACTCCCACGAAGCGCCAATCTGCGCGGTACCGAGCGTGCGGATCGAGCCGCCCAGCGGTGGCGGATAGATGCTGGTGGCGCTGAAACGCTGGCGTGTCACATCGAGCTCGCCGGTGACCTGCAGGCCATCGGCGGCCTGCGCGCCGGCCACCGCGGCTTGGGCGCGCTCCAGCCGCGCTTGCGCGATCTTGAGGCTGGGATTGCCGGCGAGCGCACGCTCGACCAGATCGGTCAACACGGCGTCGCCGAAGCTACGCCACCAGTCCTCGGCGAGGGACGGCGCGGCAGGGCCGGCATCAAGCCCGACGCTGCGAGGCGCGATCGGCTGCGCGACCGGCGCGATGCCGGCGCTGCTCGCGCAGCCGCCGAGCGTGAGCACGACGCTGGCCGCGATAGCCGCAGCGATCAATGCGAGGGTCGACAGGCCGGCGCGCGCGCTGCGCACATTGGCATCAACTGCCTGCCTGAGGACGACAGCTTGTGTAGATAGTCGATATGGCTTCATTGGCTTGGACAGTTATTGTTGCGTAGTTCGGGAAACGCTGTGCTGTACAGAGGCAGCGGCGGCGGGTGTGCCCGTCAGCCTGCTTCGCGCAACGCGTCGCCGGTTTGGACCATGCGCTGCAGGTAGGTCTGCAGGGCCTGCCATTCGGTCTTCGAAAAACCGGCCAGGTGGGCGTTCATCACCTCGGCAAGCACGGTGGGCACCTCGGTGATCGCAGCCTCGCCGTCTGGGGTGATCTCGACTCGCACCACACGCCGGTCTACGGTCGACCGCACCCGCTTGCACAGCCCCTTCTTTTCGAGGCGATCGAGCAGCCGCGTCATCGCGCCGGCATCGACCTGCAGCCAGCGCGCCAGCTCGGCCACCGTGGAGCCGCCGGAGGTGCGCATGCGGATCAGCGGCCCCCATTGCGCGCTCGTCAAGCCATGTTCGGCAAGCCGCTTGTCGGCCTGATACACGATGGACATCATGACGCGCTTCATCAGGTAGCCCACGCTCTCTTCGGCGCAATAGCCGGCGGGGCGATAGAAGTCGGCTGGTGGGGCGATACGCGGCACGGTGTTGGACTCGGTCTGGGAAAGAGCGCGAATATATATGCCTAGGCAATAGTTGTCAAGGCTTTGTTTGTCAGGGCACTTACGTGGGCAATTGTGCACTGGCCCCTTTGTGCATCCGCCCGACGAGGTCGGGCAGCGTATACTCGAATCCCTGCATCCGGCCGCGAGCGCCCCGCTTGGCGAGCGCGGATCCGACAGTCGAAAGCAACGACGTCAGTCGATCGCCAACCAGGGTTAATCGAAGCCCGCCGGCTCGATATTGACCACCCGTGCGATCTCGTCGTCATCCTTCACGCCTCCCGCCTGCGGCCTGTGGTCGTTGGTGAGTGCCATGGGTAGAACAACTTGACAAGGCGCCATCATGACTCGCATAGCCACGCGTTCGGGCCAGCATTACCCGTGGTACGTTCGCCTCATCTTTGCTTTGCAGCGGCGCCGCTATGGGATGGAGCTGGAACCCGCCCGGTTGTGGGGACGCACGCCCAAAGCGTTTCTCGCGCTGACTTTGCTTTACCGCGCGCTTGAGCGCAAGTCGTCACCAGTCGAGCCGGCACTGCGCTCCTTGGTCATCGTGCGCGTGTCGCAGATCAATTGGTGCGCGTTCTGCGTCGATCTCAACTCGGCCACGGCGATCGAGCGCCACGTTCCGGCAGCCAAACTTGAAGCCCTTGGCGACTGCGAGCGTTCACCTCTGTTCAGTGAACGGGAAAAGGCCGCGCTGGCTTATGCCCATTCGATGACCTGCTCCGGCCGGCCAGTGGACGACACGTTGATGTCCCGTTTGAAGGCGCAATTCGATGATGATGCGATTATCGAACTCACTGCGCTGATCGGCTTTCAGAACCTTTCCAGCAAGTTCAACGCCGCGCTTGGCGTGGCGCCGCAGGGATTTTGTCCAAACGTGCAATTGCCGCGTAGCGATGTGAAGGTGCCAACCCTATAGTCCGCCTGCTTGATGGTGTTCCCCTGGTGAAATGGGTCTTGCCCCGTCTCCCCGAGGGAGACGGGAGTTCTACAGCTTCACCGCCGGATTCAACGCATAGCGCCCAGTCACGCTGGCCTGCGCGAGCATTTTTCCCTTCATTGCACGGCGCACGTCGTTGCCGTTGAATGTCCCTTCCAGCCCCAGCCGCGCGGCGTTGAGCGCATACAGCGTAAATACGTAGCGGTGCGGAATGGAGTCGTTCCACGGCGGACACGGGCCGTCATAGCCGAAATAGTCGCCGGCCATATCCTTGTCGCCGGCGAACCAGCCGGTGTAATCGTTGATGCCCTGGCGCGCGGCATGCGCGGCCTGCGGGCCGGCTTTGCCGCGCGGGGTGACGCCGTTCGAGAACTCGCCGCAGGCAATCTTGGTCATCGTCGACGGCAGATCGATCAGCACCCAGTGAAAGAAATCGACGCGCGGCAGGTTCGCGGGAACCGTGCGGCCTTCCTGGTTCACGTCATCACCCTTCGACGGGACGTCAGGATCGTGGCACAGCAACACGAACGAGCGGGTGCCGAGCGGGACATCGTGCCACGCAAAATCGGGATTCAGGTTTTCCGAAAGCGACATGCGTGTCCGGGGATCGATCTTGCCGAACGCGTACTCGGGCGGGATGGGCTCCAGTTCGGAAAATGCGGTTGTTGTCAGTTTCATGCAAGCTCCCAGACTTTTGAGAAAGAGTTGTTGAGCGTGTATTGCGGCCTTCCGGTTCGATTTTTCTCCATGATTCAGGCGGCCGCCTTCCAGGTAGGCGGGATGCAGGCGTCACTGTACGGGAGCGCCTCGATCCGCGCCATCCATGCCCCGTATTGCGGGCCGATCAAATCCGCGAAGGCCACCTCCGGTACTTTCAATTCGCAGCGCCGCACGAATCCCAGCATCGTATACACGCAAAAATCCGCGGCGCCCGGCGCGCTGCCGCCAAAATAGTCACCGGCGAAGCCCGCGGCGATCCGGTCCAGCTCCACGCGCGCCGCAACCCGCCCGGCTGCGACGGCGGCCAGATCGCGTTCTTCCGGCTTGCGGCCGAACGCCTGCGTCCACAGCGGATCGGCGGCCTTTTCGAAATAGTCATTCATCTCCAGAATCACACGGCGCTGGAGCGCACGGCGCTGGGGGTCACCGGGATACAACCGCTGGCCCTGCGCCGGATACGCCTCATCGAGATACTCCATGATGGCCGACGATTCGTACAGCACAAAATCGCCGTCGACCAGCACCGGGACCTTGCCGCGCGGATTGAGCGCGAGATACTCGGGCTTCTTGAGGTCGCCCAGGGCGAACGACAGCACGCGGCGCTCGTAGGGCAGCGCCTTGTGCTCCAACGCGAGATTGACCCGCCATGCATATGGCGACCCGGAGCCGTAATACAGCGTCAGCATTACTTCTTCCTCTTGGCAGAGGTACGGTGGGCGGTGGCGCTCGCACTTTGCGACTGGGCGCGCAGCGCTTCGAGCGAGGCCTTTTGCATTTCCAGGGTCTTGATGGTCATTTGCAGCATGCCGATTTGCATGTGCAGCCAGGTCTCGATGGCCTTGAACTCGCCGATCTTCTTTTCGACCTCGGCCGGATCGAAGGTGGCGAACGGGTTCATCGCGTTGGGCGGAAACGGCATGAAAGGCGGCATGCCCGGCGCCGCATTGGGCGCCGCGCCGGCAGCGGCGGGCATTCCCGGAATCGGCATACCCAGCGGATTCCACATCTTCTGGAAAAACTCCATCGCTTCGGCAGGCGTGAATTCACGGCTCATGGCGCGGCTCGGGTCGAGTGAATATCCGTTATTATGCCGCACCATGAATGAAAAATCCTCTCCTCTGGTCGCGGCATTGTGCGAATGCGTGGGGGCGGCGCAGGTGCTGACCGATCCGGACGCCCTGGCACCGTACAACGCCGACTGGCGCGGCTACTACCATGGCAGCGCGCTGGCAGTGGTCCGGCCGGGATCCGTGGCCGAGGTCGCGCGGGTCGTCCGGCTGGCTGCGGCGGCCGGCACCGCGATCGTCCCGCAGGGCGGAAATACGAGCCTGTGCGGCGGCGCGACCCCCAGCGCAGACCGGTCCCAGCTCATCGTTTCGCTGACGCGGCTCAAGCGGGTGCGCGCGATCGATGCACAAAACGCGACCATGACCGTCGATGCCGGCCTGACCCTGGCCGAGGCGCAGGCGGCAGCGCGCGCAGCCGGATTCCTGTTTCCGCTCTCGCTCGCCTCCGAGGGAACGTGCCAGATCGGCGGCAACCTCTCGACCAACGCCGGGGGCACCGCGGTGCTTCGCTACGGCAACATGCGCGAGCAAGTGCTGGGCTTGGAGGTCGTGCTGGCCAGCGGCGAAATCTGGGACGGGTTGCGCGGCTTGCGCAAGGACAATACCGGCTACGACCTCAAGCAACTGTTCATCGGCGCCGAAGGCACGCTGGGCATCATCACCGCAGCAGTCCTGAAGCTGCGCCCGTTGCCCCGGTCCAGCGCGACGGCGCTGCTCGCGATCCCCGATCCCACGGCCGCGGTGAAGGTGTTGCAACGGCTGCGCGAAGCATTCGGCGACCGGCTGACCGGCTTCGAGGTCATGGCGCGGATCTGTCTCGACTTTGTGATCCGGCAGGTGCCCGGCACCCAGGACGTATTGCCCGGCCACGACTGGTACGCGCTGATGCAACTCGACGACAGCGCGGCCGGCGCCGAGTTGCAGGGCGCGCTGGAACCGGTGCTGGGTTCGGCACTGGAAGCGGATCTGGTCGTCGACGCGACCATCGCGCAGTCGGAGACCCAGGTGCTGGCGCTGTGGGCCCTGCGCGAAAACGTGTCGGAAGCGCAGCGCCACGAAGGCTATTCGATCAAGCACGACATTTCGCTGCCGGTGTCCTCGATACCGGAATTCCTGACGCGGGCCGCCGCGCAGTTGAGCGTGGCATTCCCCGGAGCCCGGTTCGTATCGTTCGGACATTTCGGCGACGGCAACCTGCACTACAACCTGTCCGAGCCGGTGGGTGCGGACGGCGCGGCGCGGGATGCATTCCGCAACGGCCAGCCCGTGGCCAACCGGGTCGTGCACGACCTCGTGCATGCCTACGGCGGCAGCATCAGCGCCGAGCATGGGGTGGGGCAATTCAAGCGCGAAGAAATCAAGCGGTACAAATCGGCGTTGGAACTCGACCTGATGCGACTGGTCAAGAATGCGCTGGATCCGCAGGGGATCATGAATCCCGGGAAGGTGCTGTGAAAGCCCTGTATTCTTTCGCCCGGACACACAGCGAACGGACTCCATAGTGGGAAAAGTCATTTTCTGGCTGGTCATCGTCTTCGCGGTGCTGTTTTGCCTGCGGATGTACAACGTCGCCCAGCAAAAAAGACGCGAGCGCCGCGATGCACCACCGCCCTCAGGCACGGGCGAGGCCATGGTGCGTTGCACACACTGCGGCATCTTTCTTCCTCGTTCCGAGGCGCAACTTATCGAAGGAAAAATTCGCTGCCGCGACAAGGAATGTACATAGTGTGCAATCGGACAAATCAGGCTATGTTCAGCGCCTGCCGCAGCCGCATTGGCGTGGCCGCCGCCAAGTCGCGTGGACAGCATCACGGCAAGGTTTGCGCAGTGATCCGCTGCGTTTCGTCGGACACCGGGACGTTTTTCAACAGTGCGCTGAATCCGGCACGTAGACACTGAAGCCCATGTCAGCCGCCGCCGACCGTTCCGCGTCCTCTCATTCAGGCTCCGCGGCGCCGCGCCGGCGGGTCTATCTGCTGGTCAGCCTGTACCGCATCGCGTGCGGGATCCTGTTGCTCAGCGTCGTGTATGCCACCGATACACGATCGCTGCAACTGCAGGGCGACTTGCTGCCGCTGTTCCAGGGCGGCTTGCTCTTGACGGTATGCGTCGCGTATATCGCCTTTGGCTTTTTCTGCGTTGCCGCCGCCGACCGGATGCAGAAGGCGCCTGGCGGCTGGCTGCTGCTGGTGCTGCTGGGCGACATGGCATTCCTGATGCCGGTGCTGCTCAAGCTGCGCGGCAGCGAGAGCCTGGGTATTTTTCTGCTGCCGCAACTCGCGGCGACTGGCTCGATGATGCGCCAGCGCACCGCGTTCATCTACCCGGCAGTGGCCAGCTTGGGGCTCCTGGGCGTTGCGTTCTATGTGTACCTGTCTCGGCCGACCGACCCCTCGATGCTGCTGCAGATAGGCTGGCAGAGTTTTGCTTATTTCGTGGTCACCGGTCTGGGCTTGCTTCTGGGCAATTTCAACCGTGCCAGCGAAGAACTGGCGCTGCAGCGCGGCATCGATCTGGCCAATCTCGAACAGGTCAACCAGCTGATCATCCGCGACATGGATGACGGCGTGCTGGTGGTCGACGAGACCGGCATCGTCCGCAATCGCAATGCGCAGGCGGACCGCCTGCTCGACCGCGAGGATTTTCCGCTGGGTAACACGCGTTTCGCGGATTTCTCCCCGGCGCTGGCCGACGCGTGGCAAAGCTGGTTTTCGCGGAACGGCTCGTCGAACGCCACGCTGCAGTTCAGCGATCCGCCGCGCGCTCTTTCGGTGCGCATCGCTTCCGTGTCGCCGCAGCGGCGCGGCGGCTGCCTCATCTATGTCGAGGACCTGAGCCGCGCCCAGACCCATGCCCAGCAGATCAAGCTGGCCGCGCTCGGACGCTTGACCGCGAGTATCGCCCACGAGGTGCGCAACCCGCNNAGGTGATGCAGCTCAACCGCCGCGATACACGGCAGCCGCAGCAAATCGTCCTCGCGCCCTGCATCGCCGGCCTGATGAACGACATCACTACCGCCGAACGGATCGCCCCCAACGTGATCGGCACCCAGATCCCGCCCCATCTCGCGATCTGGTTCGACCAGGGCCACCTGGGACAAGTCGTCTGGAATCTCGTCCGCAATGCGCTCCACTATTGCCAGCAGCACGCCGGTAGCATCCAGTTGACTGCGCGCCGCGGCCACGTCAACGGCACGGTGATCCTGGAAATCAGCGACGACGGCAGGGGCATCCCCACCGAATTGCGCGCGCAGATATTCGAGCCGTTCTTCACCACGCGTACCGGCGGGACCGGCTTAGGGCTTTATCTCGCCCGCGAGTTGACAGAAGCCAACGGCGGAAGGCTGGAATTGCTAGAATCGGGCTACGGTGCGCGATTCCGGGTGACCATGCCCAGCGCCACTACGTGATCGTCCACTCATGAGCCCAACCGCCAAGCGCCCGCACATCCTTATCGTCGACGACGAGCCGGACCTGCTCGAACTGCTCGAACTGACGTTGCTGAAAATGGGGCTGGAGGTGACGCGCGCATCCACCGTTGCCGCCGCCCGCGAGCAGCTCGCCCACAAACGGTTTGATCTGTGCCTGACCGACATGCGGATGCCCGATGGCAGCGGCATGCATGTGGTCGAATTCATCGCCAGCCGGAAGCTCGACGTGCCGGTGGCCGTGATGACAGCCTACGCCTCGACGGAAAATGCAGTGGCCGCGCTCAAGGCGGGGGCGTTCGACTATTTGCCCAAGCCGGTATCGCTGGACGACCTGCGCAGCCTGGTCAAGTCGGCGCTGAAAGTCCCGGACTCGGACGCGCAGAGCATCGCGCTGTCGCAACGGCTGCTGGGACAATCGCCGGCCATGGCTCATGTGCGAGACCTGATTTCGCGGCTGGCCAAGAGCGATGTTCCGATCTACATCCACGGCGAGTCCGGCAGCGGCAAGGAACTTGCGGCGCGGATGCTGCATACCATGGGACCGCGCGTCAACGGGCCGTTCGTCCCCGTCAACTGCGGCGCCATTCCGGACACCCTGATGGAATCTGAATTCTTCGGCTATCGCAAGGGGGCGTTTACCGGCGCCGATGCGGATCGCAACGGATTTTTCCAGGCAGCGCATCTGGGCACGCTCTTTCTCGACGAGGTC
>PLYG01000136.1 GCA_003153335.1 Betaproteobacteria bacterium
GCCCCCGGCAATGACCATCATGCGCACGTGCTGGTCAACGACACCGAGGTGGGATCCGCCGTGTGGGACGGCATTAGCGCCTACACCTTGAATGCCACCTTCAACGCCAACCTGCTGGCCGCCGACGGCAACAACAAGATTACGGTACGCGGCAATCTCGACCCCGGCGTGCCGTACGCCGTGTTCTGGGTCAACGGTTTCGATATCGGCTACCCGCGCGGCTATCAGGCCAGCGATGGTCAGTTGCGCTTGAAGAGCGGCGGCAACGCCGTGCTCAAGGTCGGTGGCTTCGGCAGTTCCTCGATCGCCGTACTCGACATCAGCGACCCGCGCCAACCGCAATGGCTGGCGGCCACGGCGGTCACCACGGCAGCAGACGGCTATGCGGTCAGCTTTGTGCCGGGCAACGCGACTACCGATTACGTCGCGGCGGTGGCGAGACCCCCGGTCGCGGTCGATGGCGATACCCCGTCATCCACTTTGAAGACCAAAGACAACAATGCCAGCTACCTGATACTCACGCCCGCTTCATTGCGGGCAGGCGCCGACTCCCTGGCGGGGTATCGCAACGGGCGTGTGGTCGAGTTGCAGGATATCTACGACGAATTCAGCTATGGCATCGCCAATCCCAACGCCATTCGTGATTTCCTGAACTACGCCAACACGAACTGGAAGACGCGTCCGAAGTACATCGCGATCGTGGGCAAGGGGACCTTCGATCCCAAGGACTACCTGGGCTTCGGCACGAATCTGTTTCCGGTGCTGATGTCCTCGACCCCGGACGGGCTGTTCGCCTCGGACAATCGCTACGTCGACTTCGACAACAATGGCACGCCCGACATCGCGATTGGACGAATTCCGGCACTTGTGGCCGCCGATGTGACGCAATACGTCACCAAGCTGATTGCGTATAACAGCAATCGCGGACCGGCCAAACAGGCACTGCTGGTGGCCGACAATGCCGACGCCGCCGGCGACTTCACCAGCGATAGCCAGGCGGTGGCGCAGGCGCTGCAGGCACGCAGCTTCACGAACATCCCGGTCTACCTGGACCAGATGCCCGCAGACCAGGCGCGGCCGCAGATCATGGGTAATCTCAATTCAGCGACTGGCGTCGGGCTGTTCCACTACGTCGGTCACGGTGCCGTGAACATGCTGGCCGACGAGGACGTGTTCAACAGCGACGACGTCAGCCAGCTCACCAACGGCACCCGCCTTGCCATATTTCTGGCGTTCACCTGCGCAGCGGGGGACGGTACCTACCCCGGCTATGACTCGCTGGCCGAAACGCTGCTTTGGCGCCAGGGTGGCGGAGCGGTCGCCGCCTTTGCACCTACCGGGCTGTCCGACAATTATCAGGCGCATATCCTGGACCTTAGCCTTGTGAACGCTTTGGTCGGCACCAACGCCAGCGCAACGCTTGGCGATGCTGCCGTTGCGGCCGTTGCCGACTTGGCGAAGCAGGGTGGTGAACGCTACATGATGGAAAAATACTCGGTGACAGGCGATCCGGCGCTTAAACTGCATCCATGAACAACGCCAAAGTGGACGTCGACGGAATTCGAACCGTAACAGGAGGGAAGCAAGTTGGCTGAAAACGAATCCCCGTCCGAGAATTCTCCAGCCACGCCAGGTGGACCGCAGGACCAAAGACCCAAAAAGACGTACGAGCGTCCGCGCATCCTGTCGCGGGAGCCGCTGGAGGCCATGGCGGCGGTCTGTACCAGGCCTTTTGGAAAGAAATCCGGCGTCTGTAGTACAGCAAAATCATAGTCGGGAATCTGCTCCCCCGCTGATCGGGCGTGACAGCGGTTGACTTGGGATGTTCTGCGCGGTGGGTGTGATCGGCGTGATTGCAGCTGCCGCACCGCGCGCCGGAATTCGCTGTCCGCTGCCAGCAGCAGCAGCGCGCGGCATCCCGGTTCTACGCCGCTGGAATTTTCTGACGAAGTTCCAGCATTAACCTGGCGATCGGATAAAGGCGAGTGGGGCTTCCCGTCTCGTGCTCGGCCGATCCGGGGCAAAACGCGAATCCCGGGGTGTTGTGGCGGTCTACCGCCTCCTTGACTTCGACTGCTATGCGCCGGACTTCGGCCAGCTCGCCGGAATGGTTCCAGAGCGTTTGGATGGACTGCTCATGCAGATTGCCGACCCGCCGCCGCCATTGCACGCACGGATAGACATTGCCGTACGGATCAACAACGATGGTCGAAGAACCGGCGCCGCAGTGCTTCGCGCCGGCGACAGGGGCCGTTTCATCCGCGTCCCCGACCACGTCATCGGCCGGGGATTCCCGATTCCCATGGATTGCGGCCGCGCGCTGGCGCTGCAACTCGAACAACCGCGTTACGCCTTCGCGCGAAGGCGAAATCTGGAGCGGCTCGAGGTCCCCGTCATCGCGACCCGTAATCTGGGGATCGACCAGGAGCGGAACATCCAATGCGTCCGCCAGCGCATACATCGCGCCGATTTCGCGCTCGTTCCAGACGGTCAGCGGCGCGTTCAGCTTGAGGCGCAGGCCCAGCGCCTGCGCCTCGCGCAAGTTGGCCATGAGCCGGGCAAAACTCCCCGGCACGCGCGTCTGGCGATCATGCGTCTCGGAAGACGCGCCGTGCAGGCTGATTTCGAGGATGAACGGATCGACCTCCTCGCGCATCCGCTGGAGAAGCTTGCCGCGCAACGCATGCCCATTGGTCTTCACCCGCACCAGAAACCCCAGCTCGCGCGCCTTGCGGCCCAGCGTAAAGAATTCCGGGTGCGCCATGGGCTCGCCGCCGGACAGGGTCAGGTCCAGCGTGCCCAGGTCGCGCAAGTCCTCGAAAAAACGGAAGTACTGCTCCGTGGCGAGCGGCACGCCGTTGAGCGCGGTATCGTTGTAGCAAAAAAAGCAATTCAGATTGCAACGATAGGTCAGTTCGACCAGGACCGAGAACAAGATGTTTTCCCGCCAGGTCCGCGCGAGCGTGTCATTGAATTTCATGGGTGATGGCAATCCGGAAATAGGTAGTGCGGGTGGTGATGGATCGTTTGGACGGGCCCGCAAACGGAGTTTGCCGGGACCTTCCAATTACGATGCGGCGCTTTCGATGATTCCAGCTTCGAGCAACTCTTGAAGATAATCCATCACATCGCGTTCCAGTATTGCACGCTCGATATCGTACTCGGCGGCCAATTCTGTAAACAGCCTGCCGACTGGCGCCCCGGACTGGATCAGGTCCAGCACGCGCGCCCCGACTTCACTCAACACCAGCACCTCGCCCGCAGCCTGGCGGACCACAATCCCTTCGCCGCTCACATTGCGATAGCGCGCGTCAGCAGTTTTCCTGAAGACGGTAGTGGATGCTATGATCAATCTCAAAACCCGCGCAGCAGGTCCCAGGGACACGTGTCAGGCGCAAATGTTAGCACCCGGACCGGCAGTTGCGCATTCAATTCTTGTAATTTTTGGACCAGTTCGTCGAAACGGTAAGGATTCCGATTGACAAACGGTGCGCATCCGAGCAACGCGGCAACAGCCTGCGCCGGCCGCAGCGACCGGACTGCGGGGACCGAGCCCTTTTCCAGCAGATACAAGTCGCGGACGAGGAACTGAACGCCGGCTGATTTTATCGTGTGTCCGAAATCGCCGGCGAATGGAAGTTTTTCGACGACGACCCCGTCAGCCATGGGCCGCAACGCGTTCATGTCGTCGCTCAGAACCGCGCGGCCAGTCTCGAAACCCAATCGGGAAATTGTCGACTTGCCTGCGCCTGACGGACCGAAGAATACATGGGCGCCGCCCTCATCGCCGAGCGCTGCGCTATGCAACAGCACGCCGCCCTGTTCGAGCAAATGGTAGGCGACCACCACACGGAGCACGTTTTCGAAAATGGCGTGTGACACCAGGCGGCCGTCTTCCGAAGACCACAGCGCCGCCTGCAACCGCGGCGCCCAGTCCAGCCGTCCCATGAACCGAAAACCCGCGAAACTTACCGCCTCAGGGGCATAGTCCAGATCGAAATCGAACTCCCAGACCCTTTCGTCTTCGATAAAATCCTCGTCTGCCGCACGAAAAATCCTGATCTCCACCGCTGGACGCCGCTCCCCGGGTGACGGCACGCACAACTCGGCGAAGCGCTCCCGGACCGCAGCCGCCTGGGTTGCACTCAGGCCACAACAAATATAGTCGTTGCCCGCGAAGCAGATAACTACCCGTTCGTCGCCCCAGGTTTCGCCGGTTTGACGCGCGGGGAACAGATCGGGGCTATTGAGGAAGGCCTCGCCAAAACTCATCTTGATCCAGACTTTGCTTCGGATGAACTTTTCAAAATCTGACCAATTTCCACACACCCTCCACTGCGCGCCGCACGTACCACCACGATAACCAGGAGCGGTTCCGCGCCTGGTACTTGGCCATCACATAGTCGGCAGGCGGAAAGCACGACTCGCGCAGCAGGGTCAGGCGCTCCCGCCAGGTGCCAAGCGCGCGAAGATCCACCAGCAGCAATCGCTTGCGGCTGGCATCGAGATAGGCGACGGAAAGCTCCCTTGTTTTAGGGGTTGCCAACTGTTCCAGTACGTCGGCTGGAAACATGGTGTTCAGCGACGCATGGGTGCAGGCGAAGGCGTCGAGGGTCAGCGCCCGCATTTGTTTCGCCACGCACAGTTGCGCGAACTCCCGCCACTCGTCGGCGCGCATCGCGTTCGCCAATAGGTGAATGTCGTACAGCCAGATGAGCCGGTTGCCGTGCTCCCCATCGGCGCCCAGATGTGCGGCACGATGCATGCAGGCAAGCAGCAGCGCATGCGGCGGATACAGTCCGCGTGCCGCACGGCCCAACGCGGGGACCGGAACTGCGCAGCCACGCGCGTCTTCCCAGGATAGGGCCTGGGCAAAAAGCTGCGCGTTGTTGATGCGCCAGTGCACATCCAGCACGTGCCCGACGCTTCCGTCCATCTTGCAATAGCTGTCCGCGTAGCTGACCAGACTGCCGCTGAAGGCGTTGGGCCGTTGGTAACCCAGCGATTCCAGCAGCCGTGCGACCGCGTCCTTGGCGCCAGGCTCGATCAGTAGGTCGGTGTCGCAACGGGCGCGCAATCCCGGCGCCGCGTAATGCGAGTAGGCAAGCGGGGTGCCCTTGAGCAGGACTGCGTCAATGCCGGCAGCCGCAAATGCTTCCAGCACGGCGATCAGTTCCTGCTCGCGCAACATGTCCTCTGCGGTGTGCATCCTGGCGTCGCGGGCAAGTGCCTGACGCACCGCCACTGGCCAAGCCGGCCATGCGGGCGTCGGTGCGGCATGGTGCCAGACGAGTGGCGCTACACCTTCCTCCCGACAGAGTTCGACAAAATGCTGCGCAAATCCGGCGCCGTCGAGCGCTGGCCAATCCGGAGAATCGTCGCGCAGAATCCGGCAGAGCAGTTGCTCCGTCGGCGCATCCTGCGCGAATGGATTCGAAGTCCAGGGTTTCATCGGATTGTTTGATCGCCAGAATGACTTAGGTGGCGGTGCGCTTCTGGTGCTCTCGGGCGGGAGAGATTTTGCTGCCTTGTTTCGAGGGCAGCTTCGCGCGGCCTGCCCTCCGGCTGCGAGTCAGGATGGGCTCAAGCCGCCTTGATGACCGCGCAAGCCAGACGCGGGCCGGCGTTGCCCACCGGTTGCGACTTGTAATCGTCCGGATCGCGATGCACGATCAGGCCCTTGCCGACTATGCTGAACTTGCCGTCCGCCACCGTCATTTTGCCCATTTCGAACGTTACCTTGGCGTTGCCGGCGGGGTCAGCGTTCAGATTGGGCATGTCGCCCGCGTGGCCCTTGTCGCCGGGCTGCACGTGCCCATGGGTCACGGCGTCGGGATTGAAATGGCCGCCCGCGCTCATGCCGTCGCCGGAACTGCAGTCGCCCTTTTCGTGAACATGAAACCCATGCTCCTGATTCGGCTTGAGACCGCGCACGTCCGCGCTCACGAAGACTTTGTCGCCACTCTGCACAAAGGTCACTGAGCCTGCGGTTTCATTGCCCTTGGTCGGTTCCAGCGTGGCCGTGGCGCGATACTCCTGGCCGCCCATCGTCGCGCAGCCCGCCGCCACGATTGCCGCAAATCCCGCCGCTGCACTGATCATGCGCATGTTCGTCTCCTCGTTGGACAGCGGTGGACCGCTCTATTCTCCGTACATCTTTTGCATGCGTTCGCGCCGCTCCTGTGCTTCCAGGCTCAACGTCGCTGTCGGCCGGGCCAGCAGCCGCGGGATGCCGATCGGTTCACCGGTTTCCTCGCAGAATCCGTATTCGCCGTCCTCGATCAGTTTGATGGATTTCCCGACCTTCTTGAGCAGCTTGCGCTCGCGGTCGCGCGTGCGCAGTTCCAGCGTGTACTCCTCTTCCAGCGTTGCCCGGTCCGAGGGGTCGGTCGTGACTTCGTTCTCGCGCAGATGCTGGCCGGTATCGTCGGCATTGTTCAGCAGTTGCGCGCGGATCTCCAGCAGGCGCTGTTTGAAAAACGCGAGCTGCGCCTCGTTCATGTAGTCCCGCTCCGGCGCCTTCATCAGGTCGGCTTCGGTCAACTGTTTCGGTTTTTTCGCTGCTGCCATAACTCTTTGCTCCCTGCTCGCTGCCAAATTAACGGTCCGCACGGGAGGGGCGGTGCCGCCAACAAGCCGCGCATTATACCTCGGTCAGCCGCCTTGCCAACAACCTATTTCGCCGGTCGATTGCCGGGGTTCGGTGCGGCTCCGCATCGCGGTGGACCCCCACCCCGGACCGGTATAATCGGCACGACTCCACTCGGCTCCTCATGTGAAAACCCTTGTCCTGACCCGGCCCGACGATTGGCACGCGCACCTGCGCGATGGACCGGTGCTGGCCGCGGTGGTTCCCGACACCGCGAAGCGCTTCGGCCGCGCGATCGTGATGCCCAACCTGAAGCCGCCGGTCGCGACAGTCGCCGCCGCAATCGCCTACCGCGAGCGCATCGTGGCCGCGGTGCCGTCCGGCATCGACTTCACCCCATTAATGACGCTCTACCTGACCGACAGGACAACCGCGGACGACATCCGCGCGGCCAAGGCCAGCGGCATTGTCTACGCCGTCAAGTACTATCCCGCGGGGGCGACGACCAACTCCGACTCCGGCGTGACTGCCATCGGCCACGCCTATGCCGCGCTGGCAGCGATGGAACAGGCGGCGTTGCCGCTGCTCGTGCATGGCGAAGTGACGGACGAAGGCGTGGACATGTTCGACCGCGAACGCGTGTTCGTGGACACCATCCTGCCCCGGATCCTGCGCGACTTTCCGGCGCTCAAGGTGGTGCTCGAGCACATCACCACCCGCGAGGCGGCCGAATTCGTGCTCGCTGCGCCCGCGAATGTCGCGGCAACCATCACGCCGCAGCATCTGCTCTACAACCGGAACGCGTTGTTTGCAGGCGGCATCCGGCCGCACTATTACTGCCTGCCGATATTGAAGCGTGAAGCGCATCGGAGGGCGCTGGTTGCCGCCGCCACGTCGGGCAATCCCAAGTTCTTTCTAGGCACCGACAGCGCGCCGCACGCCCGCCACACCAAGGAGCATGCATGCGGCTGTGCCGGCTGCTATTCGGCCCCCGCTGCGATCGAGCTGTATGCGGAAGCATTCGACGCGGCGGACGCGCTGGACCGGCTGGAGGCGTTCGCGTCGTTTCACGGACCCGATTTTTACGGTCTGCCGCGCAATCAAGACACGCTCACGCTGCGGCGCGAGGACTGGACGATGCCGGCCGAATTCGCGTTTGGCGCGGACCGCATCGTGCCGCTCAAGGCCGGTGAGGTCATCCGCTGGAAGATTGCAACCTCCGAGGAAGAGCGCTCACTCTGACAAGGGGGGCGCCATCCGCCCAGGGGTGCGCGTCAGCGCGCATGTTACCATCGCCCCCGAAGTCGGTCAGACAGTCGCTGGTAGCTTCGCGCTACGAGAGGAAAGTCGGGACTCCACAGAGCAGGGTGACGGCTAACGGCCGGACGCAGCAAGCGTGTGTGTGAGCACGCGCCCAAGGCGAGGAACAGGGCCACAGAGACGAGTCGCCGCATTGCGCGACCGGCGGGCGGCGCAAGCCGTAAGCCGGGATCAAACAACGCGGCGGGTGAAACGCGGCAACCTCCACCCGGAGCAACATCAAGTAGGCGCGCGATGACGCTGCTCGCGGAGCGCGCGGGTAGGTGGCTCGAGTGCCGGAGCAATCCGGCGCCTAGATGAATGACTGTCATAGGCACGGTCGCAAGACCGGTCCCGTAACAGAATCCCGCTTATCGGCCGGCTTCCCTCATTTCAGTGCGACGCTCAGTCCTCGGGGTTGCGGACCGCGCCGATCGAAAAGCCGCAATCGACGTAGGTGATCTCCCCGGTAATGGCGCTGGACAACCCGGACAGGAGAAAGGCCGCGACATTGCCGACTTCGTCGATAGTGACGTTGCGGCGCAGAGCCGAGTTAGCCTCGACGTGCTTCAGGAGCTTGCCGAAGTTGCCGATGCCGGCTGCGGCGAGCGTCTTGATCGGGCCGGCCGAAATGCCGTTGACCCGCGTGCCTTCCGGGCCTAGACAGTAGGCGAGATAGCGAATGTTCGCCTCCAGGCTGGCTTTGGCCAGACCCATCACATTGTAGTTTGGCAACGCGCGCACTGCGCCCAGGTAAGTCAGTGCAACCACCGCGCCATCGCGCCCCTTCATCAGCGGCCGCGCGCCCTTGGCCAGCGCCGCCAGGCTGTACGAGCTGATGTCATGGGCTATCGCAAAGGCTTCGCGCGTCAATCCGTCGAGAAAATCGCCCGCCAGCGCTTCACGCGGCGCGAAGGCGATCGAATGCACGAGACCGTCGAGCCCGCCCCATTCGCGTGCGAGCGTGTCGAACACGCCGGCGATCTCATCGTCCCTGCTGACGTCGCACGGGAGGATCAGGCCGCCGCCGAATTCCTTGGCGAGATCGACGACACGGTCCTTGAGTTTTTCACCCGCGTAGGTAAACGCCAGCGTCGCGCCTTCCCTATGCACCGCACGGGCGATGCCATAGGCGATGGAGCGGCTGGAAAGCAGCCCGGTCAGCAGGATTC
Organism: Betaproteobacteria bacterium; assembly: GCA_003153335.1. Taxonomy (GTDB): domain Bacteria; phylum Pseudomonadota; class Gammaproteobacteria; order Burkholderiales; family Casimicrobiaceae; genus PALSA-1005. Next base: position 9,061 of record PLYG01000136.1, read on the forward strand.
TTTTGTCCGAAAGCAATGCCATGTCACGCCCTTGATCGATATCGACCCCCGCATTCTAGCCGAGCACACTATAATCATCGAGTGCAGCTGGCATCTGAGCGCACCCCAACCCGGCCCAACAAGGGCCAAGGAGACTTCGCAATGGATTTGGCGCAACAAAAACCCCTGGTCATTCTGTTCACCACGCTGGCCATCGCCGGCTGCAACGGCTCGGGATCGGTCGAACTCAACCTCAAACCGGCGTTTGTCGGCACGATCGTGCAGACGAGCTATGACGGCAACACCGACGATCTGCTCACCGCCGGCCTGGGCAAGACCGGTCTGCAATCGGCGACCGCGCCCGCTATCGCCGATGCGAACAACCCGACCACAGCCGAACTGCGCCGTCTGGCGATCTACAACAACTACCGTGCTCTGCTCGACATGACCACGGTAGGCGGCTTCGGCGTCCTCTACGGCCCGAACATCGATGCCAACGGCGCTGTCACGACGGGCGAAGGCAAGATTGCCGGCACCGAATACATCGCCTACGCCGACGACGGCAGCGGCAACCAGAACGTGACCATGATGGTCCAGGTCCCGAACACGTTCAACAAGAACGACCCCTGCATCGTCGCCGCGCCCTCATCCGGCTCACGCGGCGCCTACGGCGCGATTGGCACCGCCGGCGAATGGGGATTGAAAAAAGGTTGCGCGGTGGCCTACACGGACAAAGGCTCGGGCGCGGGCGTCCACGACCTCGCAACCAATACCGTGAACCTGCAAAACGGTACCCGTGCCGGAGCTGCGGCCGCCGGCAAGAATTCGAACTTCACCGCTGCCCTGACCGACGCCGAGCGCACTGCGTTGCTGGCAGACCGCCCGAATCGCATCGCGGTCAAACATACGCACTCGCAGCAGAATCCGGAAAAGGACTGGGGCAAGAACGTGCTGAACTCGATCGAGTTCGCGTTTTACGTGCTCAATGAACAGTTTGGCGGGACTAACGGCACGCTCAAGACGCGCGACATCAAGCCCGAGAACACGATCGTCATCGCCTCCAGCGTTTCCAACGGCGGCGGCGCCTCGCTTGCCGCGGTGGAACAGGACACGGCGGGTCTGATCGACGGCGTCGCCGTAGGCGAGCCGCAGATCCAGGTCGCCGCCCCGGCCAATGCCGCCTTGACGGTCACACGCGGCACCACCTCGCTGGCCGGCTTCGGCAGGCCGCTCTTCGACTATTTCACGCTGGCCAACCTGTACCAGCCTTGCGCGGCCCTGTCGGCGCAGGCGGCGGACGCGCCCAGCATTACGCTGCTGAATGCGGCGAACGCGGCGATCCGCTGCACGTCGTTGAGGGCCAAGGGTCTGCTGACGTCCACGACCAAGGAGGCGCAGGCCGACGAAGCGCTGAATGTTCTGCTGACGGCCGGCTGGCAGCAGGAAACCATCCCGTATCAGGTATCGCACTATCTCTTCGCGGTCCCGGCGATCGCCGTCACCTATGGCAATACGTACGGCCGCTTCAGCGTCAAGGACCATCTGTGCGGATTCAGCTTCGCGGCGACTGGCGGCGACGGCAAGCCGGCGACCTACAGCCCGGCGCTGCTGGCCAAGATCTTCGGGACCTTTAATGGCGTGCCGCCGAACTCGGGGATCAATATCATCAACAACAACGATCCGGTCAGCGGTGCGATCCTGGATTCGATTTCGGTATCGCCTTCGACCGGCAGCCTCGACTTCAACATCGACGGCGCTATCTGCCTGCGCAATCTATACACCGGCAGCGATGTCCTCGCGCAGCGCGTGCAATCCGGCATCACCGAAGTCAAGCACACCGCCAATCTGCATGGCAAGCCCGCGATCATCGTCCACGGCCGGTCCGACACCCTGGTTCCGCCCGCGTTCACTTCGCGGCCCTACTTCGGGGCCAACAAGATCGTCGAGGGCGCCGCCAGCAAGCTCTCGTATATCGAGGTCGCCAATGCCCAGCACTTTGATTCCTTCGTCGGCGGCGGCGCTGTCTTCGCCGGTTACGACACCCGCCTGATTCCGCTGCATCGCTACTTCATCCAGGCGATGGACATGATGTATGCCAACCTGAAGAGCGGCGCCCCGCTGCCGGGTTCGCAAGTCGTGCGCACGGTGCCTCGTGGCGGCACGGCCGGCGCGGCGCCGCAGATCACCGCAGCCAATGTGCCGCCGATTGTCGCGACACCGGCCGCGGCGGATGCCATCACCTTTGCCAACAATACCGTGACCATCCCGAACTGATCGCCCGCCGCCTTCCCCTCGCAGGCGAAGGGGAGATGGATCGTTTGGCGTAGAATTGCATCGCCGTCGGAGTACCTCCGGCGGCGTTTGCCTTTCAGGACAGGCCCATGTCGCACATGACCCCGCAGGAGATTGTTCACGAGCTCGACAAGCACATCATCGGACAACAGGACGCCAAGCGCGCGGTGGCGATCGCGCTGCGCAACCG
>PLYG01000444.1 GCA_003153335.1 Betaproteobacteria bacterium
GTCGATTTCCGGCTTGCGGATTTCCTCGATGTTCAGGCCGACCTCGACCCCCATCATCTTGCGCAGGACCGCGCGCAGTGTCTCGATGTCCTCGCCCTTCTTGCCGATGACAACACCCGGGCGGGCGCTGTGTATGGTAATCCGCGCATTTTTCGCCGGGCGCTCGATCGTGACCTTGCCGACGCTGGCGTGGGCGAGGCGCTTTTTCAGGTACTCGCGGACCTTCAGGTCCTCGAAAAGCGTGTTCGCAAATGTCTTGCTGTTGGCGTACCACTTCGAGCTCCAGTTCCGCGTGACGGAAAGGCGAAACCCGGTCGGATGTATTTTCTGTCCCATATCACTTGCCTTTCTTGGCGGCTTTTGCGTCGCCGACCGTGACGAAAATATGCGAAGTCTGCTTGAGGATCACGTTGCCGCGCCCTTTGGCGCGCGCAGTGAAACGGCGCAGGCTTTCCGCCTTTTCGACATAAATCGTCTGGACTTTCAATTCATCGATGTCCGCGCCGTCGTTGTGCTCCGCATTCGCGATCGCCGACTCGAGCACCTTCTTGATGATGCGCGCACCCTTCTTGGGACTGAACGCAAGCACGTTCAGCGCCCGGTCGACCGGAAGTCCGCGAATCTGGTCGGCGACCAACCGGCCCTTTTGTGCCGACAGCCGCACGCCGCGCAATATCGCTCTGGTTTCCATGGTGGGCTCCTTACTTCTTGGCGGCCGGCGCGGCCTTGGGCGCGGCCTTGCGGTCGGTCGGATGGGATTTGAAGGTGCGCGTCAGCGCAAATTCGCCCAGTTTGTGGCCAACCATGTTTTCCGACACATAGACGGGGATGTGCTGCCGCCCGTTGTGCACGGCGATGGTCAGGCCGACGAAGTCAGGCGTAATCGTCGAACGCCGGGACCAGGTCTTGATCGGACGTTTGTCGCTGGTGGCGCTTGCCGCCTCGACTTTTTTCAGCAGATGCCCGTCGACAAACGGGCCCTTCTTGATTGAACGTGCCATGGTTTAGCCCTTACGCTTTCTTCGCCGCATGCCGGCTGCGCACAACCATGTTCTGGGTGCGCTTGTTGTGCCGGGTCTTGTAGCCCTTTGCCGGCTGGCCCCAGGGCGACACCGGGTGACGGTTGCCGCGCGTGCGGCCACCCAACGGGTGATCGACCGGATTCATCACTTCGCCGCGCACCGTCGGCCGGATACCGCGCCAGCGATTGGCGCCGGCCTTGCCGATGGAACGCAGGTTGTGCTCTTCATTGCCGACTTCGCCGATGGTGGCGCGGCAGTCGATATGCACCCGGCGGATTTCGCCGGAGCGCAGGCGCAACTGCGCGTACGAGCCTTCGCGCGCGAGCAGTTGCACGCCCGTACCCGCCGAACGCGCGATTTGCGCGCCTTTGCCCGGCTGCATTTCGATGCAGTGGATCGTGGTGCCGACCGGGATGTTGCGAATCGGCAGGCAGTTGCCCGGCTTGATCGGCGCCTCGACTCCGTTCAACAGCTGGGTGCCGGCCGTCACGCCCTTGGGCGCGATGATGTAGCACCGCTCGCCATCCGCATACAGCAGCAGCGCAATGTTCGCGCTGCGGTTGGGGTCGTATTCCAGGCGTTCGACCTTGGCCGGAATCCCGTCCTTGTTGCGGCGGAAGTCGATGACCCGGTAGTGCTGCTTGTGCCCGCCGCCCTTGTGCCGGGTCGTGATGTGGCCGTTGTTGTTGCGGCCCGATCCGCGCTTCTGCGGCTCGACGAGCGCTGCCACCGGCTCACCCTTGTGCAGATCCGCATTGACCACCTTCACCATGGCGCGACGGCCCGGCGAGGTGGGCTTCATCTTGACGAGCGCCATGTTATGCCTCCACCGCGAAATTGATTTCCTGGCCTGCCTTCAGGCACACATAAGCCTTCTTGCCGTGATCGCGCCGGCCCGTGAAGCGGCCGAAACGCTTGACCTTGCCCTGGGTGTTGATCACCTGGACGCTTTCGACCTGGACCTTGAACAGCAATTCGACGGCCGCCTTGATTTCGGGCTTGGTCGCATCGCGCGCCACCTTGAAAATGACCTGGTCGTTCTTTTCGGCGACCAGGGTGCTCTTTTCGGAGATCACCGGCGCCAGCAACACGACGTGCAAACGCTCGGGATTGAATTTGACGGGACTCATGCCAGCGTCTCCTCGAGTTGGGCGATGGCGCCCTTGGTCAGCAGCACTTGCGGGAAGTGCACCAGGCTGACCGGGTCCATCTGATGCGCCGTGAGCACCAGCACGTCGGTGAGATTGCGCGAGGACAAGTACAGGTTGTCATCGAAGTTGTCGGTGACGATCAGCACCTTGCCGTAGCCCATTGCCTTGATCTTCTGGGCCAGCAGCTTGGTCTTCGGCGCCTCGAGAATCAGCGACTCGACCACAGCCAGCCGGCCTTCGCGGGCGAGCTGCGACAGAATCGAGGCCATGCCCGCGCGAAACATCTTGCGGTTGACCTTTTGCGAAAAATTCTCGTCGGGAGAATTCGGAAAAATCCTGCCGCCGCCGCGCCACAGCGGACTGTTGGCCTGGCCCGCGCGCGCGCGGCCCGTGCCCTTTTGCGCCCATGGCTTCTTGTGCGACTTGTTGATATCGGCGCGGCCCTTCTGGGCGCGGTTGCCGCTGCGCGCATTGGCCTGGAACGCGGTCACCACCTGGTGTACCAGCGCTTCGTTGTAGTCGCGATTGAACAGCGTATCGGACGCCGATACGGTCGCCGCCTGTTGTCCCTGCGCATTGATCAGTTTGAGTTCCATTACTTCTTTCCCCCCTTCACCGCGGGACGCACGACGATCAGGCCGTCGTCCGCACCGGGGACAGCGCCGCGGACCAGCAGCAGGCCGCGCTCGGTGTCGACCCGCACTACCACCAGGTTTTGCGTGGTGCGCTGCGCGTCGCCAAGGTGGCCCGCCATGCGCTTGCCCGGAAACACGCGGCCCGGATCCTGCGCCATGCCGATGGAGCCCGGCGTGTTATGCGAACGCGAATTACCGTGCGAGGCGCGATTGGAACGGAAATGGTGGCGGGTAATGACGCCCTGGAACCCGCGTCCCTTGGTTGTTCCGGTGACGTCGACCTTCTGGCCGACGCTGAACATGTCGACCGCGACCACGGCACCCGGCTGGAAGCCGGCGAGCTGGTCGGCGGTGACCCGGAATTCGGTCAGCACCTCTCCCGCCTCAACACCGGCCTTGGCCAGATGACCGGCGGCAGCCTTGGTCACGCGCGAAGCGCGACGCTTGCCGTACGTGACCTGAATGGCCGCATAGCCATCGTTGTCCGGCGTCTTGATTTGTGTGACGCGATTGTTGGCGACATCCAGCACCGTCACCGGAACGGCAGCGCCGTCATCGGTGAAAATGCGGGTCATGCCAACCTTGCGCCCGACTAGTCCTAGACTCATGTCTATTTCCTTTTACTCATTGCCGCCGATTACGATTGATCGGCGGTGCCAATAGACGGCGGACTCGCGTCCGCCACACTTCAATTACTGCAACTTGATCTCGACATCCACGCCAGCCGGCAGATCCAGCTTCATCAGCTGATCGACGGTCTTGTCGGTCGGATCGATGATGTCCATCAACCGCTGATGGGTCCGGATTTCGAACTGATCGCGCGAAGTCTTGTTCACATGCGGCGAACGCAACACGTCAAAGCGCTCGATACGCGTCGGAAGGGGAACCGGTCCCCGTACCACGGCACCGGACCGTTTTGCGGTTTCGACGATTTCCAGGGCCGACTGGTCGATCAACTTGTAGTCGAACGCCTTCAGGCGGATCCGGATTTTCTGATTTTGCATTGCCATGTTTTGCCTCATTGGGTTGGTTGCGCGCGGCCGGCGACCGGGCGCTCGCGCGTCCCGCCGCCAACCGCCTGCACCTTCGTTACTCGTGAATCTTGGCGACGACGCCGGCGCCCACAGTCCGTCCGCCTTCGCGAATCGCAAACCGCAGCCCCTCTTCCATCGCAATCGGCGCAATCAGCACCACTTCCATCTGAATGTTGTCCCCAGGCATCACCATCTCCGTCCCCGCCGGCAACGTCACACTCCCCGTCACATCCGTCGTCCGAAAATAAA
>PLYG01000053.1 GCA_003153335.1 Betaproteobacteria bacterium
GATCGACATTCAAGGTACCGCCGACAATGAGGTCAGTACAGGCCAGATCGATTCGACCACCGCCCAGCGAAACCAGGCCCCCGGCCGCGATCACCTGATCGGCCCCTGCGGGCGTGCCGATGCAGGACAGCAGCATGGCCATCAGCCACGCAACTATGGACATGGCGCGTGCGGACACCGCTCTATCCTTTGCTTGCCCCGGCATATCTCCCCCGTGTCGTCCCGCGCGGAAACCTTACGTCGCCGCCATAACCCGATCGACAGCGTTGGCTGGTAGCCCGTTTACCGCAGTGTCGGGTGACGCAGGGAAGCGTAGCACACTACTCCTTTCGAGAACAACAATAGTGCGGAGCACGGTCGATTTGTTCTCCCACTTAAAACGCAGGCAGAGGGGGCACAAGTTTTGGCCATTCGCAAATAGTCAAAGACCATGAGCCCGTTGTGGTTGAGTTGTCGCATGGTCTGGGCGACGCTGGGCAAGCCGTTAGGGCCAGTGTAATTTTCCGCTCGACGGGCGTTGATGGAGAGATTTCGAGTGATTGAAGAGACCCCTTTCCGTGGCGCGCCGAGCACGATTCATTCTGAGCGGGGTTCGCCGGCACCTCATCCAGCGGGGCAATTACCGGCAGGCGACCTTCTTTGCCGAGGAGGACTACCGCTGCTGCCTCGACTGGCTGGTCGTGGCGGCGAGCGCTTCAAGGAAGAGATTGAATGCGCATCAAAATGCGCCGCCCGTCCACCCAAGCGAGGCCGACCCGCGCGCCCGGCGATACCGAACGAGGAGGGCCTAAATTTTAGCTGATGGAAAAGTTACCCTATTGGGCCTTTTGAAGTTTGCGCGGCAGCATCACAAAACTGACGCGACCTGCGGCTTGACGGCGGCGCGCCGCGGGAGGAAGCTTCCAGCATTCCAATGCGGACAATCGGTACGCGCGAACGATGAACGATCTGGCGGCACTGACCGAGAAAGCCGAACGCGGCGATGCCGACGCGCAGTTCGCGCTCGGCCGCAGCCTGCACGCCGGCGCGCCGGGCGTGGCCCCCAGCCTGCCCAAGGCAATCAACTGGTATTTCAAGGCAGCGAGCCAGAATCACATTGGCGCGCAGTTGTGCTTGGGCCTTCTGCTGCTTGACGACGTGGAAAAGGCCGGCGGCAAGCGCAATCCGAAACAGGCATTGCAGTGGCTCGGCAAGGCCGCGCAGGCCGGCAACAGCGATGCGCAATACCGTCCTCGGACTGATGCTGCTCGCGGGGGACGGCACGGACAAGGACGCGCGCGCCGGCATCGAATGGCTGGAGCGCGCGTGCAGGCAATGCGCGACCACCTGGGCGCCCCGCAACCGACGTGACGCAAGCATGCCCAACCGCCTCGCCCACGAGACCAGCCCCTACCTGCTGCAGCACGCCGGCAACCCGGTAGACTGGTATGCTTGGGGTGATGAGGCCCTCGCTGCGGCTCGCGACACCGGCCGGCCGATTTTGCTCTCGGTTGGCTATTCGGCCTGCCACTGGTGCCATGTGATGGCCCATGAGTGCTTCGAAGACGCCGCGACCGCCGCGCTGATGAACCGGTACTTTATCAACATCAAAGTTGACCGCGAGGAGCGGCCGGACATCGATCAGATCTACCAGACGGCGCACCAGTTGATCGCCCGGGGGCCGGGCGGCTGGCCGCTGACCATGTTCCTCACGTCGGACGGCAAACCCTTCTTCGGGGGCACCTACTTTCCCAAAAGCTCGCGTTATGGCCGGCCGGGGTTCGATGACCTGCTGGAGCGGGTGGCGCAAGTCTGGTCTGCGCAGCGCGAAGAGGTTGTGGCGCAGGGGGATGAACTGGTCCGCGCCTCGGCCGCCACGCTGCCCGCACGGCATGTGGACGACGCCGCCAATGCCGTTGACAATGCTGGTTCCAGCGAGCGCAGCGACGCACTCCAGAAGACGGCGGCGCAAGCCTCTACTGGCCTGCGCGACGCCTTGATGCAGGCGTTCGACGAAATCCATGGCGGCTTTGGCGGCGCGCCCAAGTTCCCGCATCCCGCCAACCTCGACGCGCTGCTGCGGCAGGCCGTAGCCGGGCACGACGACGCTGCGCGCGACGCAGTGCTGCTGACCTTGCGCCGCATGGCCGAGGGCGGACTGTACGACCACTTGGGCGGGGGATTCTTTCGCTACAGCACCGACGCCCAGTGGATGATTCCGCACTTCGAGAAAATGCTGTACGACAACGGGCCGCTGCTGCGCCTGTATGCGCAGGCTTGGCAGCTCACCGGCGAGCCGCTGTTTCGGCATGTCTGCGCGACAACGGCAGCGTGGCTGATGCGCGAGATGCAGGGCGGCGACGACGGCTACTTCTCCAGCATCGATGCCGACTCGGAAGGCGAAGAAGGCCGCTTCTATGTATGGCAGCGCGAGCAAGTGGCGCAGCAGCTCGGTGCGGCGGAGTTCGCCGCGCTGGCCTCTCATTACGGACTCGACGCACGGCCCAACTTCGAAGGCCATGCATGGCACCTGCACGTCGCCCGGCCGCTGGTCGAGGTGGCTACTCGGCTCGGGCGTCCCGAAGCGGAGTGTGCGGCGCTGATCGCCAGCGCCCGGGCACGCCTGCTGGCGCTGCGCGAGGCGAGCGCGAGGCCGGGCCGCGACGACAAAGTCTTGACCAGTTGGAACGCATTGGCCATCGATGGCATGGCCTTCGCGGCACGCGTTTTCGGCGAGCCGCGCTGGGCTGCTTCGGCGCGCAGCGCCGTTGACTTCGTTCGCGCTGCGTTGTGGCGCGACGGGCGCTTGTTGGCCACGCACAAGGATGGTCGCTCGCACCTCAATGCCTATCTCGATGACCACGCCTTCCTGCTCGGCGCGATGCTCGAGCTCCTGCAAGGCGACGTGCTGCATGTTGCCGACCTGCAATGGGCCTGTGCCTTGGCCGACCTGTTGCTTGACCAGTTCGAGGACCCGCTGGAAGGCGGCTTCTTCTTCACCAGCCACGACCATGAAGCGCTGGTGCTGCGCCCGAAGTCAGGTCACGATGGCGCCACGGCGTCGGGCAATGGCGTGGCCGCTCTGCACCTGCAGCGCCTGGGCCACCTGATCGGCGAGCCGCGCTATCTGGACTCCGCGGAACGCACAATGGCGCTGTTTGCCAGCGAGGTCGCGCGCGCTCCACACGGCTTCGGGACGCTCGTGACCGCGATGGCCGAAACGCTCTCGCCCCCCACGCTGGTGATGCTAACCGGGCCGGCCCCGGCGCTCGTGCCATGGCGCGCCGCGTTGGCCGCCCGCTACCTGCCCGGCGCGTTGGTGCTGCAACTGCCCGATGACACCAGCGGCCTGCCCGACGTGCTGGCCAAGCCGGCGGGCGCCTATCCCCAAGCCTGGGTCTGCCGCGGCCCACAATGCCTGCCGCCCATCGTCGACATCGAACCACTGGTTGCCGCGCTGTCCCAATCATGATCGGTCGGCAAGCCGGCGCACCACTTGACCCTGGACGAATTCAAGTAGCAGATTGCCATTTCACCATCCAGCTTGCCGCACCGACTCATGTCTCCCGGATCCGAGCATTCGTCACGGCGACGTTCCGGCTTTGCGCGGGGGGCCATAGTCTGATTGTATTCACATGGCGCAGACATTTCCCGGACGGCACGGGCTTCACATGAAGTACGACGACTATGTGAGCGCGGTACAGCGATGCGCGGCATGGACCGGCGGAATCGTCGGAGGAAGGATAGGAAATGTGATCGCACGACCCAAGTATCCTCGGGCGCGGCACCCCATTTAACTGCACAATTTCAACTTCGTTTGTGAGCAGCGACGGCAACCTACCTCACTGCGGTCGATCGGAAACACGAATGGCCGGTGATGAGGGCAAAGCTGCCGATGTACGCGGCAGCCGATGAGGGGCGCTTCACCACCCTGAAGAGACATTCACTGCGACTACCATCAGCGTCCGGTAGTCGGCCTAAGCAGCCAGTGGCCGTTCGCCGATAATGTAATCAGCAGAGCTATTTTTAGCGGCCGCTTCCGAGAAAAACGAACTGGCGGTTTCGACCCAAACCAGTCATCGTCAGGACGCCGACGCGGCCATTCGGACCGCCGCAGCGGGGCCCTCCAATGCTCGACGGAGGTGGAGAATGACCCGCGGGCCCAACCCAAACCGCGCTGCGAACTCGGAAAGTCCATCCCTGCCACCGTCACGCCGGATGATCTTCATCCCGCATTCGGTATTCGACTCAGTACTTGTGAACTGCGGCAATGTTCAGCTTCCGTCACGGAGCACGCGGCACGACTCGATGTCGAATGTGACCGCGCCGATCGCCGGCGCATCCTGGTCGCGGAAACCGGCGGCGAACTGCAGGAAGCGGTCGGCGTCGCCGAAATTGCTCGCCAGTCCGAACGAGACGCGAATCGCGCCGGCGCTCTTGCCGCCGC
>PLYG01000323.1 GCA_003153335.1 Betaproteobacteria bacterium
CTTGAACTGCACCATGCCCGAATTGACGAACAGCAGCGTCGGATCGTTGGCGGGAACCAATGACGAGGAAGGCACGTGCGTGTGGCCCTTGCCGACAAAGTAGTCGGTGAAGTTCCTGCGGATGTCGGAGACTTTCATGGTGCTTTCCTGGCTCGATTCGCAAACCGGTCGCGGGCATGCGCCCTCGAACGATCCGGTCGGGGACGGCAACGCCAATTAGACCAATGGCAACGGGAAACCGCTATTTTAGTGGATACCACTCACATCGCCAAACCGGTCCGCGGGTTTTTGGCCAAAACCGAGGCCGAAGCGCACCCGGAAATCGCCGCAAAACAACGGACGGCGGCAACTCCCTTCGCGCCGCTGCCCGGCAAACGGGCGAGGAAGGGACTGGAACCGATTCGCAAACTCGTGCGTTCAGGCCCGATCCTTCGCGGTGCTCAGGGCGACAAAAGATGGACCATGATGACGCAGGACACTACTTCAGTCGAACACTGTCGACCGCAATCCACAACGCATTCGGTGCCGCCACGCCGGTGAATTCGCCATTCAGGTAAAAGCGATCGTCCTGTTCCATGCCGAACATGATGCTGGTCACTGGGACCGGGTGCGCGGGCATCGGCGCTGCGCCCCAGGCGCCGATGCGGTTGAGACAGCCGAATACGCGCTGGAGATCGATCACATAGTCGCGCCGGGACCGGGTGCGGGTCTCCGGGTTGACGTAGGTGGCGGCCCGGTCGAAAACCGGAATCGTCACGCCCTCCTCCTGGCACTGTGCGCTCAGCACCGTGCCGGACTTGAACAGGTAGTCGGCGCCGGGATGCAGCATCGAGTTGACCATGTGCCAGTTGAAACGCACGTGCACGTCGACCGCACCCTCGGCCGTGCCGGTCACCGTGCGCACGTCAGGAACTAGTTCGACGAACAGCCAGCGCTTGACGCCGCCCCACATGATTTCGATCAGCAAGTGACTCTGGCTGTACCGCTTCGCCCCTGGCGGCGCCCCGTAGAGTTCCGGCCGCCCATTCGCGATGTCCATCAGGGTCATTCCAAAGCGGAGGGTCGTCGCCGCACCCGGCGAATTGAGATAGGTGAGGACGCCGTTGTTGCCGCGGTCGGCTTGCGCCGCGAACGCCAGGTACGGACCACCGTAGCTTCCGCTCCGGCATCCGGTCCAGTTCTGGCTGTTGAGCACCATGTGCATCTTGAGCCGGCCCGGATGGCCGGTCTCGCCGTCGGGCAAAGCCACGAGCCCGAACACTTCACCCGCGCCCGGCAAACCGATGGGCAGGCTTTGGCCGGGAGGCCCATTGACGCAAAGTGGATTGTCGATGGCGGCTTCGACATTGGCAATCACGGCCCAGAACGAACTGGTGGGCCACGCTCCATCCGAACTCGCCGCATTGCTGCGCGGAGAGATAGCGTTGCCATAGCGGCACCGGGTGAGCGGATCGGGTCCGCCACCCGAAAACGCGTAGTACCCGTCGGACACCGGTGTGGTGAAAGGACATTCGCCCAACAGCACCGGAGCCGCTGCCGTGCCCTCATCGGGATTGTCGTAGTCGGTGCGCCAGCGCCCGACTTTGAGGTCCGCGTCCCAAAGCCCGACTGGTGCGAATGAAACACTGCGTGGCGAACCAGTGACCGGCAGCAAGCCAGTTGGCGACTCGAAATAGACATGCATGGGCACCGGTTCGCGCGTCCCATAAAGCGCGACGCCATCACTCGTCGCCGCGTAGTCCGCAAAGCGGAACGCGTGGTTGATGCCGCCGCAGACGCTTTGCAAATCTTCGCGACGCTTGTCGGCCCACTGCGAATCCAGCAGCTTCCATCCAGCTGGCGTTTCGGCATACAGATACACGCGCACCGGTGCTGCGCTGTCGGTCGCGCACACCCAGCCTGCGGTCTTCACCGGGTCGGACAGATCGTGGTAGCTGATGATGACCGCGCGGGCGGAACTGCAGCAGAGGAGGATGGCCGCCGCTCCAGCGGCGGCAATTCGGCACGCAACGCTCCGCGGCACCGAACCACCGGGTACATGCCCGCCACCGAGCGGCTCGCGGATGTTCATTCGTCGTCGGCCGCCACGCCGTGCTCGCGCAAGACCTTGAACACGATTTGCAGGGCGAAGCCCCGCGACTGGAGAAAGCGCACCTGTCGCGCTTTTTCCTTCTGATCCGCGGGGGCCTTGCCGAACCGCTGCCGCCACAGGGCGAGCGCAGTCGCGTAGTCATCCTGTTCCAGCGCCGAAACGGCTTCCTTCGCCGTATCGCCCGCGACACCCTTCGCTTTCAGGTCTTCGAGAATGTAGCGCTGGCTGTAGCGCCCCTGGCGCTGGCGGGCCGCGCCACCGGCAAAGCGCTCGTCGGAAAGCCAGCCGCTGGCTTCAAACTCATCGAGCAACGCTTCGGTTTCGGCTGCGGATTCGCCGCCGCCACCCAACTTGCGGGCCAGTTCGGCGCGCGAATATTCCCTGCGCGCCAGCGCGCGCAACGCCTTCTGGCGGGGCGTCAGCGCCGGCCGGGATCCGTGGGTTCGATCCGGCGCCACCATCGTGTTGTTACGCGTCGTCACCGCCCGCGGCGCGATTGGGCGCGGACATGACCGGGATGCCCACGGCGGCGCGAATCTTGGTTTCGATTTCCTGTGCCATTTCCGGATGCTCCTTCAGGAATTCGCGGGTGTTGTCCTTGCCCTGGCCGATCTTTTCGCCGTTGTAAGCGTACCAGGCGCCGGACTTGTCGATGATATTGTGCGTAACGCCGAGTTCGATGATTTCACCCTCGCGCGAAATGCCCTCGCCGTACATGATATCGAACAGCGCTTCGCGGAACGGCGGCGCGATCTTGTTCTTGAC
>PLYG01000441.1 GCA_003153335.1 Betaproteobacteria bacterium
TTCATCGCCATCGGCCACACGCCCAACACCGGCATTTTTGAAGGTCAGCTCGCGATGAACGGCGGGTATATCAAGGTGACATCCGGACAAGAAGGCAACGCTACTGCCACCAGCATCCAGGGCGTCTTCGCCGCGGGCGATGTCGCCGATCACGTCTATCGTCAGGCCGTCACCAGCGCGGGAACGGGCTGCATGGCCGCGCTGGATGCCGAGGCGTTTCTCGATGGCCACTGACAGCATGCTAACCGCCGGCGCGCCTGACTGGGCGTGAATTGGCGAACCGTAATGCCGGATCGGACGTCAGAATTCGCACCCTGGTACCGATCCTTTTTGCCGCGCTTTGATTGATGGTAGGCTCGCTCAATCCGGACGCATCAGAACAACAGCGCAGATGGCCACGTTCAAAGACCTTTCCGACCCGGGACTCCTCGCGGAACTGCGGCGCCACGCGTCCCAGGCCGAGGAGCGGCGCCGGAGCAAGCAGGCTGCCGAACTTGCGGCACGCATCGCGACCGAGCGTGAACGGGCAGAGCGCAGCGTTTTCGCCGCGGCGATCGGCGAGGTAACGCCCATATCGACACCCTCGAAAAGCACGTCGCGGCCGCCGCCCCCATCTCCGCATCCCCGCCAGCGCGAGGCCGATGAGGCCAAAGCGCTGGAAGCAAGCCGGGTCGCACGCAATCCGAGCCCGATGTCCTGGGACGTCGGGCTGGACATTGAAAGCAGTCAAAGCTATGTCCGCGCAGGCCTCAATCCGGACTTGCTGCGCAAGCTACGCCGCGGCGAATGGGTGGTTCAGGGCTCGCTCGATCTCCACCAGCACACGCAGGACGAGGCACGCACCGCGCTGACTGAATTCCTGGTCGCCGCGCGGCGGCAGGGTTGGCGTTGCGTGCGCATCATTCACGGCAAAGGATTGTCCTCGCCCAATCGCGAACCGGTTCTGAAGGCGCGGGTGCGCAAATGGCTGCAGCTTCGCGCTGAGGTGCTCGCCTATTGCGAGCCCCGCCCGCACGCGGGCGGCGGCGGCGCGGTCGTTGTGCTGCTTAGCGGATCGGCGAGGGAAGCGGCGCGCTGAGCACTATAAACCAGACCGGGCAGCGCCAAGCCGCTCGCTAACAGCATCGGTGCGGGAACCTCTTCATCACCAAACCGGCCGATGCTCGTACTATCGCGTAACAATCACCACAGCCCCGCGGCAAAAGGAAACCATGCCACCACTACTCAGGCTTGCTCGCGAGGACGCGGCAGCGAACGCCAGAACAGCGCCGCAATGAGTATCGAGTGGCCATGCCAAGGTATGAAAAACTTCTTGAACGAAGGGGATTGGGTGGGCAGCAAAGGTTCACCTGGCCAAGGGTTGAGGCCCACGGCGACGCTCGCCGTCAACAGCACGATGCACAGCAAAAACAAGGCAGCAACCTACCGTGCACCGTGCTGGTTGTAGGTGTACATCATGCAATCAGGTGGCGGCTATTGGAGCGGATGCAAGACCATTGTCGCCCCCCTTCGACCCAGACAAAGAAGCAAGCCTTATGGATACAAGTACCACCGTGGGGGACGCGGACGGCCGAAAAAAAGCCCCACGCCGTGGGGCTTTTCCCGCATCCAGGGGCTTTATGGCTGACAGCTGCTCGGACGGTACTTTGAGAGGATAGTACCCGAACAGACCCAGATGACTTGGCCATTTGCTGTCAAGGTGCCCGTCAGCGTGATGGTTTGGCCGGCTATCGCGGATTCAGCATTATTTGCCGTCGCAGTAATCACGCCCGAGTTATACGCGACGCTCGCTGTCCACTTGCCCGTTTGGCTATCCACCGCCACACTAGTCGGCATGGTAAGACCGCCTAGGGTCTGGGCGGCTTCAGCAACAGAGGTCCTGGCAGAAGATGCCCCCAAAATTATTTCGGTCACCTTCGCGCGAACAGTGTAGTCGCGATACGCCGGCAGCGCTATCGCCGCCAGAATGCCGATAATCGCAACCACGATCATCAGTTCGATCAATGTAAAACCTTGCTGTAACCGTTTCATGTGCCTCTCCTTGACTTAAGTCAATGATTCACCGTCGTACGCCATCTGCGACACCACCACCACTACCACCAACAATAGGCAAATAGCATGCCAGCATTGTTCAAGGCGGGTCGCCAGGGACGGGTGCTCTGCAAGCCATTGATCCATTGGGCTATACACGGGGAAGGCAAGTTCGGCGAGCGGTGCCCACCCGCTCGGCGAGCGATCGCTACCTCGGCAGATCCGTGAATGCTGACCAATTGCGTGAGTGAATAGTGACGCAGCGCGTCACTTTTTCGGAGTACGCAACCTGGTGAGGCTCGCATGGCGTGGGCTTGCCTCAAGAGTTCTCTCAGCGCCCGGGGGTCGTCCCTCCCGAGAGCATGCTCGCACCCGGCGACCACGGCACATAGCGGCCCCACCCGGCGTCGCAGGTGATTTTGGAAGGATCGCGCATCAAATCGTCCATGGTTCCCAGCACCGGGTGGTCAGCGGCACCGTAGTGAATAGAAATGACCTGTCCATCATTCATGATGCCGACGGCAGTGTCGGTTGGAGCGTATTTGCGGTAGCACAATGCTGCCTCGCAGACAGTCGATGAGCCCTTGGGATAAAACAGCCGTGGACAAGCCTCCTCGATTTGCTTGAATACCGCTTCATAATGCGGATTGACATGAAAAAGGTCTTTGATTTCTGGTTTATAGTGTGCGTGGCAAAAGAAATAGCCGCGAACAAATTTTCTCTCGACACGCTCACCTTCTACCGAAACAAAAATCCTGACCGCAGAAGGCACATCTAGTTTTCCAGTAACGCACGAGTCAAAATCAACCTTCAGGCCATTCTGAATGGCGGTGGTTTCCATTGAAGCAGGAGTACGCGGAAACGGCATCCCGGTTTTCACATCTGTCGCACTGAAGCTGAACACTGCAAAGATTTCACGCGAGCCCCCCAGCAGCCTGGAT
This sequence comes from Betaproteobacteria bacterium, assembly GCA_003153335.1. GTDB lineage: Bacteria > Pseudomonadota > Gammaproteobacteria > Burkholderiales > Casimicrobiaceae > PALSA-1005. Next base: position 2,973 of record PLYG01000441.1, read on the forward strand.
GCCCTACTCATGCCCGAGCCTGCTTCCGCGGCCGGATTATGCGCACCGGGAGAGACGAATCGACTGTCGGGATGCACTCCAGGGAAAGTTTGTCCCCTCCCACCACCCAGCCGACTGCACGAGAACGATAACGGAGATTGCAATTACGCCCACAAGACTTTGACGGGGCCAGACTACGGCAGCGCACGCGACGAGAGCAGGCCCAACAACGAGGACGAGCGGCTTCAGCTACCGACCGTTGCCGAAAAGGGCAGGAATTTCAACCGCGCGAGCCCATCAGGTATCCTCGGGCGCTGCACCCCAGTCAACCGCGCATGTTCGTCTTCGCATCCCTGACTGGGCCTGTAGTCCGCCGCGCCCCGACGCGTAATGGCAAGAAGTGATCGAAGCAGCGCTGAAAACCGGGGACTTTTTGCGGCAAACGCACAACTGTACCCAACACCAGGAAAAAATTGCTCATCACCAGGCAATGCGCTGATCGAATTCGACCTCCAGTACCGGCTGGGCTGACAGATCCCATTGCGGATTGTTGCCCGCTGGTGCGGAAGAGGCCACGGCCTCCCACAGCGGCGGTCCGCGGGGGTGGAACCAGTGCGGCAATCTTGTCGATCAATTCGAGCGGTGTGAGCACCAGAGCGCTTGGCCTCTCGGGGCGCGACTTGGGACTGTGGTAGACCAGATGCTCGGCGTCCAGTTGTTGCAGATGTTCCAGTGCAAAGGGAGGCCGGGCGCAATAACGCAGCAGCCGTTCCAGACCCGGCCGGTCGGTGCCTTCGATAACCACCGAGGCATCCACAGAGAACCCGTCACCATGGTCCTACCCTCCCATTTCCTCAGCATCGCTCTGTTCGATCAGAGCGCGACGGACGAAGGCGCGCAGAAAATCGTGCCCGCACGCACCGCAGTGGGCGCATGCATCGCAGGAGGCGCGGCCAGCGCCACGCGCGAGGATGCCGCATTCGAGATAGCGGCGAAATGCGCGCTCGATATGGTCGAAGACCGGTATCCTCTGGGACATAGGCGGGCGGCGACTCGTCGCAGGGCCCGGTAGAGAGTGCCAGTCAAGACTCGAAGTGCGCCTGGACGGTGCGATGCCACAGCGTCTGTTCGGGACGCCGGCGCTGGTAGCACCGGGTGCTGGGCGGCGCACGGTTGACGGCGGCAGCCATGGGACGACCCATCCTGTTCGGGTAACCAGGAGAGAATGCTGCATCGCGGTGCGGCATAAAACCATGACCGGCTCATCGCTTCGCCGAACCCGCCCGAGCAGGCGGGGTTGCCTGTCGGCTTCGTCATTGACGACGTTCTCTGGAAAGAGGCCGGTTGCACCACCGAACTCGACTACACCGAACAGACCTTCTGGCTGCTGTTCCTGCAATACCTCGATGGTCTGGCCAAAACCGAGCGCCGGAAAGGCGGATCTACGGTAAACGCTATAGCCGCCGGTGCGTCAATGCAGGGAGTCCGCCGCGCACGTGCGCGATGACATCCGGATCTACGATGCCCGACACGACGCCTGGACCCGTCGCCAGCCGATCGACCACGCGACCCCAGGGGTCGACCAGCATCGAGTCGCCATAGGTGGTCCGGCCGTTGCGATGCAGTCCGCCCTGCGCGGCAGCCAGCACGTAGCACTGATTTTCGATTGCCCGCGCGCGCAGCAGCACTTCCCAATGCGCAGCCCCGGTCGTTGCCGTGAACGCGGAGGGAACGACCATCAGCGCGCAATCCCCCAGTGCCCGGTAAAGTTCGGGGAAACGCACGTCGTAGCAGATCGACAAGCCGACCGGCCCACACGGCGCATCGAAGGTGACCGTCCTGCTGCCCGCCTGCAGCGTGCGGCTTTCGTCATAGCGTTCGGCGCCCTGTTCGAAGCGAAAGAGATGGATCTTGTCGTACCGCGCGACCCGCTGCCCGGCGGGATCGAAGACCAGGCTACTGTTGGTGACGCGCGCTGGATCGTCGGTCCGGATTGGCAGCGTGCCGCCGATGATCCACAGCCCGAGGCGCCGCGCCTGACCGGCAAGAAAATCCTGGATAGTTCCCGCCCCGTCGCTTTCCGCAACGCCGGCCTTGTCCACGTCGCGCATGCCCAGGATGCAAAAGTACTCTGGCAACAACGCCAGTTCCACACCCTGCGCCTTGGCGCGCGCGAGCAGTTCGCCCGCCTGTTCGAGATTTTCCGCGACCACAGGGGTGGAGATCATTTGCAGCGCGGCAACCTGCAGGGGGCGCGGCGGAGTCGTCTTGTCGCTCGGGTTCATTGCGTAGATCCTTTGTTGGCCGCGGGCGTCGGGGGCTTTGCTCCAGCGACGGGCTCGACGCGGGGTTCCACCCAGGTACCGGTGACTTCATATTCTCCGGCAAAAAGCTTGCCGATCGGATCCTTCAGGATGGTCGACCCAAGCAGTACGCTCGCACCGACGATGGGATTTACCGTCGCCGCCGCCGCCGCGGCGGCCAGTCCGCCCGTCAGGCTCGGCTGCACGCGGATTCTCAGGTGCTGGGTTTCCTTCTCGATGTCCGCTTCGCCGGAGATTTCCACCTTGGCCGCGGGGCCAACGATGCGCAGATTGCTGGTGGTCATCACTCCGGTCTTGACCGCGACGTCGCCGCTCATTTCGTCGAACGAATAGCCTTCCGCTACGACATCGCGAAAATCAAGCGTTAGGCGCCTGGCAAGGGCGTCGAGATTGAGAATGCCGAGCAGCTTGCCGATGCCCGGATCGACCTTGGTGAATTGTCCGCGCAGCGCGTCGACGCTGAAATGGCCGTTCAGCGTCGGGTAATTGAAGTCCTGCGGTCCGCCCACCCAGTTCAACTGGCCTTCGAGCTTGCCATTCCCGCCTCTTACGCCCTCGGGTACGCCGTGCCGGGCGAAAAATTTGCCCACATCCCTGACCTCCAGTTTGACGTCGAGCTCGGTCCGCTGCATCGCCCCCTGCACCCGCCAGCGCCCGTTCGCCACCAGGTCGCTTTCCGGATTGCGCAGCGCCAGCGTGTCGATGCGCCAGTCCGCGCCATCGGGACGGGCTTGCAGCTCCAGCCTGCCCAGATCGCGCCCTTTGCTCAGATACGACTCCGCCATCACGTCCAGCGCGGGCAGATCGCGCCGCGGCGCGGCGGGCGCGGTGGGGCCGCTATTGGTTTCCTCGGCCGGTAGCGCAAGCCGCCGCAAGCGCGCGCTGAGCTTGCCCGTGTCGCCCGCCTTTGGCGGCTGCCACACCGCAGTGCCGGCAACGTCATTGCTGTCGAGATCGACGCGCCATTCGCCGGCCTGATTGCGCACTTGCACATGCAGATTGCGAAATTTCCGGCCAAACGCCTGCATCGTTTCGGCCTGCAGGTCGACGCCGGCCAGTCCTGTGTCGGGCGCGCCGGCGGCTTTGTCGCCGCCGCCGCCCGTGCCTCCCGCGAGCGCGAGCCAGGGGTCCAGCTCGACGTTGTCGACATTCCCGCGTATCCAGAACCCATCGCGATCCGCGCGTGCCGGGGTCCGGCCGAAACTGAACGCGAGACGCTGGACCTCGGTCGCCTTGTCCGACAGCAAGCGTATGGCCTCGAACTGCCCGATCGTGCCGAACGTCGCCACCAAGCGATCATGCGTCCGATCGACTGCTTGCCGTTCGAGCCGCAGCGGCAGGCTTTGCTCGGCCTTCTTGCCCAACGGTGCCGGCAGATCGATGGTAATCCCACGCAGCGTCGAATCGACGGTCCAGCCGTAGTTTCCCGCTTCGCTTTGCAGGCTGAACTGCCAATCGGTGCGGCCGCGCAACTGCTCGGAAGNNGCCAGTTCCGCGCTGCCCGCGATTCCGACGCGGACCTTGCCTTCCGCCACCGTGACCTGGATGTTGGCATTGCCGCCCAGCAGATCTGCGTTGACATCGCGCGCGAGAAACTCCCGCTCGGTGAACACGAATTTGCCGCCGGCCTTCTCGAGTCGCGGCACGTCGGGCCCCAACTGGATCGTGTTGCCGGTGAACGTATATTCCCCGTTGATCTTGACGTCTTCGTACTTGCCCAGCGGTATGTCGAGATTCAGCGCCAGGCGGCCCGTGCCGGTGGCCCTGGCGCCCTGCGTGAAATGGCCGATCCAGTTGCCCACAGGACTCTGGTCGATGTACTGCAAAAAACCCTCCGTGTTACCGCCGCCGTCTCCCTGAATCAGCAGCCGGGGGTGCTCCGCGCCCATATCGGGAATTTCGACATGGACCTTGTTGAGCCTGATTCCGACCGACGTCGCCTCGACCGCATTGACCTCTATCCGGGCGCCCTCGAACAGCAGGTCGGCCTTCACGTTCTCGATCGTTGGCCAATGATCGGCATAGTCGAGCGCCGCGTCGCTGGCTTTCGCGGTGACCTGAAACAGCCCGCCCTTGTTCTCCGCGAACGGAAAGTCGTACAGGTTACCGCGCACGACAAACCGGGCGTCGCTGGCCGCACCGGTCAACAGTGCGTCGCGCAGCCAGACGCGCACCGGCCCCGAGACTGTCAGCGGAATGTATTTGTGGATCGCCGGGGCGCTGGCGCGGGAAAGCGTCCCCGACAAATCCATCCAGCCCGGGCCCTTGTCGAGGGTCTTGTAGTCGCCTTGCGCCGACCCGGCCGTATCGGCATTGGCGAAAGTCAGCTTGCTGATTTTCACCGCGATCTGGTCGGCGACTTTCCATGAAGCCAGGACCGCGACGTTGTCAAAGTCCAGCGGCTCGGCAAATACACGGGGCAGCGTCAGCCGCGTGCCGTCCGCCGAAAAATTCAGTGTGCCTGATTTATTATTTGCCTCAACGCTGCCAGACAAGCCAGTCAGGCCCGGAAAGGAATCCACTGCGCTCACGCCCAGCCCCCGAAACTGGGCGCGCAGCGCATAGTCCGCGGGCGCCTCCAGATCTCCGGTCCAGGTGAAGGAACCCGAGTCGAGCACGCCGACGGGTGCAAATTTTCCGAGCCTGACCCGTAGCTTGTCATTGATTGGTAGATACTGGACCAGGGCAAAGATCGGTTCGAGTTGCAACCGGCTGGAGCGGATTTCGCCAGTGGCCGGCTTGCCTGGCTGCTGCGCGGCATGGCGCACGGTGATGTCCCCGGGCGTAAGCTTCACGCCGTTCTTGGTCGTGAGTTCGAGTCCGCGCGTGCTGACGTCGGTGCGCTCCGACTGCTGGCGCCACGCGAGCCGGCCGGCAAGGTGCGCCAGGTCGAGCTCCGGAAGATTGGGCTTCAGCCGCGACCTGAAGTCATCGAGCTCCAGATCGATGGTCACGTCGCGCACTTCGCCTTCCGCGAATTCGATCCATCCGCGCAGCGCACCCCGTCCGCTTTTCAATTCGAAGGGCAACGGCAGCCACGCTTTCCAAGCCGCCACATCGGTATAGTCGAGCCGGGCATAAATGCGTCCGTGCGCGTTGTGGATTTCATTGACCGAGGGCATGCTGATATCGCCGCGCACATCGAGCGGCGCCGCAAACGCTGCGGGTGGAACGGCGGTCAGGCCGAAGCGATGCCGGTCGCCGGTATTCTCGAGCAGCAGGTTGACCTTATCGAGCCGCAACGGGGCGGCGTTGCGCAATTCATCCTGCCAGACCACCGTGCCATCGCGGATGGCCACCTGCCGCTGCTTGATGAACCACTCGGTCACCGCGGAGTCTTCCTGTTCCACCGGCTGGTCCATATCCATCCCGCCGACATACACGTGACCCTGCGTATCGCGGCGGACCGACAATTGCGCACCACTCATTTCGAGCCGCCGCAGCCTGATTTCGCCGATCAGCACCGATCGCCACGACACCGACGTTTCGATGTGCGGCAAGGTCAACGCAGCGTTGCCGTTCAGGTCGAAGAGTTTGAAGTCGGACATGGACAGGGTCGGACTCCAGCCGTCCCACCCCGCATCGATCTCGCCGATGGATACCGTGCGTCCGACTCCCTTGGCAATCAGCGAGGTAATCTCCTCGCGATAGTCCCCGATCCTGGGGACGACCACCAGCCTGACTGCCAGCATCAGGAGAAAGAAGAAAATTGCGAACGACGCGCCGAGGTACAACACAAAGCGCGTCAGCCAGCGCAACCAGCCCGGCGGCCTCAGAGGTCTCAATAACAACGTGGATAAACGCCTACAATGATGGGCTAGTGACATTCTAGCCAATTCAGCCCTTGGAATCCGAAATACCCTCAAACACCGGCGCCGATGCGGCGGGTTCTGCGCGCTTCAGTCACTACGTTCGCCGCCTGCTCGAGCGCCGTCCCGAATGGGGAGCGATGCTGGCCGCCGAGATGTCAACGCCGTTCACGCGCGCTGACATGGAGTTGTCGCTGGATGGCGACTTTCCCGACAAAGACACCCTCCACGCCGCGCTGCGCGTGCTGCGGCAGCGGGTCATGCTGCGCATTATCGCCCGCGACCTCGCTGGTCTCGCCACCCTTGACGAGGTCGTCGTCACCGTCACCGCGCTGGCGGAAACCGTCCTTCGCACAGCGCTCAACCATCATGCCCGCTGGCTGAACCAAACTTTCGGCCCACCGGTCGGGTTGAACGGCGAGCCGCAGGAACTGATCGTCATCGGCATGGGAAAGCTGGGTGGCGCCGAACTCAACGTCTCGTCGGACATCGATCTGGTGTTCGCGTTCCCCGAAGAGGGCGAAACCACGGGACCGCGCGTGATCAGCAACCAGGAGTTTTTCGACAAGCTGGGACGCCAGTTGATCGCCGCCATCGGCGAGCCGACCGACGAGGGCTTTGTGTTCCGCGTCGATATGCGCCTGCGGCCGTACGGCGAACCCGGGCCGCTGACCTGCTCGTTCGCATTTCTCGAGGAGTATTTGCTCAGCCAGGGCCGCGAATGGGAGCGGTACGCATGGCTCAAGGCCCGCGCCCTGACGGGGGCCCGGTCGCGGGATCTCGAGGAACTGGTGCGTCCCTTCGTGTTCCGCAAGTATCTCGACTACGATGCGTACGCCAACATGCGGGGGCTGCACAAGCAGATTCGCGCCGAGGTCATGCGGCGCGACCTGTACAACGATGTCAAGCTCGGCCCCGGCGGCATCCGCGAAATCGAGTTCATTGCGCAGGTGTTCCAGCTGATACGCGGGGGACGTGATCGCGAACTGCAGACGCGAAGCACGCGCCAGGCGCTACGGTTGCTGAGCGAACGCGGACAATTGCCCCTGCCTGTCGTTGCCGAGCTGCAAGCCGCGTATCAATACCTGCGGCGCGTCGAGCACAGGCTGCAGTACCGCGACGATCAGCAGACCCAGGCGCTGCCCGAGTCGGCCGTCGAGCAGGCGGCGCTGGCGCAGAGCATGGACGCGACAGACTATTTGAAGTTTGTCGCGGTGCTCGATCGTCACCGGCGGATTGTCACCGAACACTTCGAATCCATTTTCGCCGATTCGGGACAGGGCGAGGCCGATCCCGTGTTCGACCGCATCTGGCGCGAAGAAACCGGCGCCGGGGAGGCCGCGCACCTGCTCGCCGAGGCGGGCTTCGATCAACCCGAAAAGCTGGTCGAGCGGCTCGCTCAAGTGCGCGAGGGCCGTGTGCTGCGCCAGTTGCCTGCCAATAGCCGGACCCGCTTCGAAGCGCTCGTTCCGCTGTGCCTGCGCGCGGCATCCGCCACCGCCAATCCGACGGCGACGGCAGAACGCCTGCTGGGGCTGCTCGAGGTGATCAGCCGCCGCAGCGCCTATCTCGCGCTGCTGCTGGAACATTCCCCGCTGCTGCCACGGCTGGCGCAAATTGTCGGCGCTTCGGCCTGGGCGTCGGACTATTTGTGCCGGCATCCGATACTGCTCGACGAGTTGCTCGATTCGCGGGTGCTTTTTGCGCCACCCGACTGGGACACCTGGGCCGAGCAACTCCGCCGCGAACTCGACAGCGTCGAAGCCGACACCGAACGGCGGATGGATGTGTTCCGCCACTTTCAGCACACGCAGACGTTTCGCCTGCTCGCACAGGATGTCACCGGGCAGATCACGGTCGAGCGCCTTGCCGATTATCTTTCCGCGCTCGCCGATCTGATCCTGAGCGAAGCGCTGGTCGAATGCTGGCGCGCCATGCCGCTGCGCCATGTCGAGACGCCGCGCTTCGCGGTGATCGCTTACGGCAAGCTGGGCGGCAAGGAGCTGGGCTATGCGTCGGATCTGGATGTCGTGTTTCTATACGACGACCCCGCCGAGGCGGCGCCGGAACGCTATGCCCGGCTAGCACAGCGCCTGATCACCTGGTTGACCAGCATGACCGGGGCCGGCCGCTTGTACGAGGTCGACGCCCGGCTGCGGCCCGACGGTCAGTCCGGCTTGCTGGTGACCAGCGTCGCCTCGTTCGAGCGCTACCAACGCGAAAAGGCATGGACCTGGGAGCATCAGGCGCTGACGCGGG
>PLYG01000141.1 GCA_003153335.1 Betaproteobacteria bacterium
CGGGCGCAGGCGCCGGGTCGACCGGCGCCGACTGGCATCAAGCACTGGATCACGCTCTGGCCCAGGCGCTCGCCGGCGGGGAGCACGGAGTCGGCAAGCGCCTGGAAAAGGAATTCGAACGGGTGCTGATCAAACGGGCGCTGCTACACACAACAGGGCGGCGAATCGAGGCGGCTAACTGGCTGGGATGGGGCAGAAATACGCTGACCCGGAAAATCCAGGAACAGGGGCTCGACGACGAGGTTTGACCGGCGTTGTTCCTGCCGCGCGCAACGCTCCACGTTGCCACGCCTACGCAGTATGCGCAGCCGGATTTCTCGGCGTCGATCTCAACCACGTCGTGGGGTGGCAAAGGGTCACGGCAGACGCAGTTCAGCCACCATCGGCGCGTGGTCGGACGGCTGCGTTTTTTTGCGCTGCGCGCGATCGATCCAGACGCGCTCGCAAAGCCTCGCCAACGCCGGCGAGAGCAGGATGTGATCGATACGCAGGCCGTGGTTTTTCTGGAATCCCAGCATCCGGTAATCCCACCAGCTGAAGGTCCGTTCAGGTTGATCGAACAGCCGGAAGCTGTCGACCAGTCCGAGTTCCACCCAGTTGCGAAACGCGGCGCGTTCGGCGTCCGTGCACAGCACCTGGCCGCGCCAGAGCTCCGGGTCGTGGACGTCGCGATCCTCCGGTGTGATATTGAAATCGCCGGTCACCGCAATGCGTTCGTGCCGGGACACCTCATCGCGCAACCACTCGGTTGCGCGGCTCAGCCATTGCAGCTTGTATTGATACTTGTCTGAATCGACGCTCTGGCCATTCGGCACATAGAAGCAGACAACGCGGATACCGTCGATCGTCGCCGCGATGACCCGGCGAACCGGATCGTCATAGCCGGGGATCCCGATCTGGACATCGGTCGGTGTCGAACGCGACAGGATGGCAACGCCGTTGTAGGTTTTCTGACCGGAAAAGACTGCATGGTACCCGGCGTCTTCGATCGCGGCAGTCGGAAAATGTGGATCGTCAAGCTTGAGTTCCTGCAGGCACAGCACGTCGGGACGCTGCTCGGCGAGCCAGCCCAGCACGTGGGGCAGCCGAATCTTGAGCGAGTTGATGTTCCAGGTGGCGAGCTTCATGCGGCGCGGAGATCCTTCACGGCTGGCGCATCACTTCCTGGTTTCCGGCGCAGTGTCTGATCCGGCTTCGCCCTTCGCGTCACCATTTTCGTCGCCCTTTGCGTCGCCCTTGACGGCGACTTTGGTGTCACCCTTGCCAGCCGATTTGCCGGCGGCTTTGTCCGCCGCCGCCTTGTCGGTTTCGCGCTTGATCGCGGTGATCCGGGCCGACGGCGTCTTGGGATAACCGGCCTGATCGAGTGCCACCTGCCACTTTTCTTCCTCGAAACCCCTGACCATAATCGCGCTGCCAACCACCAGCACCGGCACCCGCTGGTCGCCGGTAATCTGTTTCATCCTTCTCAATTCCCCGGGCTGCGAAGGATCGATATCGCGATACGGAACGCCCCGCCTGTTGAGCAGCGCGCGGGCCTGCTCGCAGAGCGTACCGCACGGACCGGAATACAACGTCACCGGGTTGCGCTGCTGCGCGACCTGCAGCGCATACGGCGCTTCGCTGGTCTCGATGAAGTTTCCGCCCAGCTTCTTTTGCTGCACGGATTTCGCGTCGGACGGCGGCGCGGTGTCGGTGTAGACCACGCGTCCATTCTTGTCGATGTACCGAAACAGCTGTTGCTGCGCGCTGGCCAGGACCGGCACCAGACAGAACAGTATTGCGATGCAAATTCGGGGCATTGCCAGTCTCCTTCATCCGGAACTCTACACCTAAAGCGGACGAGCCGAAGCCGAACAGGGCTCCGAAAAGGACCGGAAGAACCATCGGGCGCGAATCTACATGCCGTTGTGGCGAAAGAGCGCGTCGATCTTCGGGGGCCGGCCGCGGAAGGCCACAAACGACTCCTCGGCCGCGCGGCTCGATCCTGTGCCCAGGATCTCGGACCGGAAGCGCTGCCCGGCTTCCGCCGACATGACGCCCATTTCCTCGAACAGGCTGAAGGCGTCGGCCGAGAGCACCTCGGCCCACAGGTAGCTGTAGTAGCCTGCCGCATAGGCGCTCGCGAAAATATGCGAGAACTGCAACGGGAAACGGTTGTAGTCGGGGACCGCAAATACGGCCACTTCATCGCGAACGCGTCGCAACAGCGCGGATACCGCCGCGAGGTCCAGCGGGCCGGCCGTATGCAATTGCAGATCGAACAGCGCGAGCTGCAACTGCCTGACGTAATGCATACCCGCATGGAAATTCTTGGCCGAGAGCATGCGCTCGAACAATTCCTGCGGCAGCGGTGCGCCGGTGTCGACGTGCCCGCTCATGTGCCGGACCACTTCCCATTCCCAGCAGAAATTTTCCATGAACTGGCTGGGCAGCTCGATCGCATCCCATTCGACATTGTCCATGCCCACGCCCAGATGTTCGACGTTGGTCAGCAGCAGGTGCAGCCCGTGACCGAACTCGTGAAACAGGGTCGTCACTTCACTATGCGTGAACAGCGCCGGCTTGCCGCCTACGGGATGGGAAAAATTGCAGGTCAGCGTGGCGACCGGCGTCTGCAAGACACCGCCTTCCTGTTTACGATCGATCGCGACGTCCATCCACGCGCCGCCGCGCTTGTGGGGCCGCGCGTACAGATCAAGATAAAACCGGCCGACCAGTCCACCCCCGGTTTCGCGAATTTCGTACAAGCGCACGTCCTTGTGCCAGGCCGCCGCCGGCACTTCGCGGATATGCAGCCCGAAAATCGTCTCGACCACCTTGAACATCCCGGCGAACACGCGATCCTCGGGAAAGTACTGCTTGATTTCGTTGTTCGAAAACGCGAAGCGCGATTCGCGTAGCTTTTCGCTGGCGTAGTCGATGTCCCACGCCTGCAAGCCGGCCAAGCCCAGCTCCGCTTTGGCAAAATCCCGCAGCGCCGCCACGTCGCGCTCGGCGTGCGGCTTGGCACGCGCCATCACCTCGCGCAGGAATCCCACCGCCGCATCGGGCGATTTCGCCATTTTGGGCGTCAGCGATACCTCGGCGAAATTGCCAAAGCCGAGCAGCCGCGCCTCTTCGTCCCGCAACTGCAGCAGCCGCACCACCAGCGGCCCATTGTTCCATTCCGATTTGCCCAGTTCGCTCGCCCGCGTGGTGTAGGCGCGATAAAGTTCTTCGCGCAAACCGCCGTCGCTCGCGTACTGCAATACCGGCAGATAGGAGGGGCCGTGCAGCGTCAACTTCCAGCCGTTGCGGCCGTCGGCCGCCGCCTCCTCGCGCGCCGCCTCCATCACGTCAGACGGCAATCCGGCGAGCCTGGTTTCGTCCTCGACATAGAGCGCGAAGTCGTTGGTCGCGTCGAGTACGTTTTCCTCGAACTTCGCCATCAGCGCTGCCTGTTCTTCGCTGATCGCCAGGAACCGGGCCTTATCACCGACCGCGAGTTCTGCGCCGCCCAAGCGAAAGTCGCGCAATTCATTGTCGATCAATCGTTGCTGCGCAGACGACAATCGGGGAAACCCCGGCGCGGCGCGTAGCGCGCGGTAGCGTGCGTGGAGGCGCGAATCCTGGCTTAATTGCGCTCGCAGTTCCGTCACCTTCTGCAGGTTGGCATTGTAGGCTTCGCGCAACTCCGGACTGTTCACTACCGCATTCAGATGCGACACCACGCCCCACGCGCGATCCAGCCGTTCCATCGCGGCGAATTGCGGCGCGACGACCGAGTCCCAGGAGGGCGGCTCTGCACTCGTTGCCTTGGCGCTGATCGCATCGACTGTCGTGCGCACATCAGCGACGAGCATATCGATCGCGGGTCCGATGTGTTCGATGCGCACATCGTCAAAACAGGGCAAACCGGAAAAGTCCAGCAACGGATTCATCAACCTGCTCCTTCGGGCTCTTGGCCTTGCGCTAAAGATGGGTGCTGCGGCCGGGGTGACCGGCCAAACAGCTTGCAGCCTGCTAACGGGCGGCTGAGGCGCCGCTCAACTTGACATCGAGTTGATGCAATTGTTCCGGCGTGCCGAGGTTGTCCCACTCGCCTCTATACATTTCGCCGCTGACCAGACCGCGACCGATCCAGGCCGCAAAAAACGGCAGGAGCGGGATTTTCTTGCCAATCGGTATCTCGCGCAGGAGGTTTGTGTGAAAAAGACCGATCCCGGCCCAAGTCCAGTGGGGCGTGCCGTCCAATCCCACCCGTCCGCCGGGGCCAGCCGCGGACAGCGAATAATCCCCAAGTGGGCGAAAGGGTGGATTCGGCACCAGCACCAGATGCGCCAGCGTATCGGCTGCGACGGCGATGGTCTCGCGCGGCACCGCGAGGCCCGCGTAGTCAAAATCGCTGTACACGTCGGCAGCCACCACCAGCACCGGCCCCTCGCCCAAAAGTGGCAGCGCACGGGCAACGCCCCCGGCCGATTCCAACGGCTCCGCCTCGGGCGAATACGTAATTCTTGCGCCGAACCGGGCGCCATCGCCCAGCCAGTCGACGATTTGACCGGCACGATACGAGACATTGATGACCAGCTCGTCGTAGCCGCCACGGACCAGCCGCTCGATCTGCCAGGCAAGAAGGGGCTTGCCGCCGACCGGCAGCAGCGGTTTGGGACACGTATCGGTCAGCGGCTGCATCCGCTCGCCGCGTCCTGCCGCCAGCACCATCGCCCGCATGATCAGGCGTGCTTTCTGCGCTGGGCCGCGAAATACGGCCGTTCGGCGATCAGAAACAGTTCCCCCGCGAGGATCAGCGAGGCAACCAGCGCGACCATGGCGGCGATCAATGCCGCTCCGAGTCCATTGGACGTGAACCACCCCGGCCCCAGCACGTAGACCACGAAGAAGACGGGAATGCGTCCGCCGGATGTTTCGAAACCGAAGCGGCTGCACAGATCGACATGCGCAGGCGCCGCGACTGCGCTCAAAACGTACACCCCGTGCGCACGACGGTTTGTTCCGCCCGGTCCAACTCCGCCACCAGCGCCTGCAGCGGCCGCAGCTCCGCATAGCGGTCGCATGCGGCGCGCAAACCACTGGCCACGCGCGGCATGTCGGGCAGATACGCCGCTTTCCCGTCGCGGTGATACAGCCTTGCAAAAATGCCGAGCACTTTCAACTGCCGCTGCACGCCCATCCATTCAAAATCGCGGTAGAACGCGGCGAAATCCGCGCGCACCGGAAGGCCGGCGCGCCGCGCTTGGCTCCAGTACTGCGCGACCTGGTCCAGCACGAACTCCTCGTCCCACTGGATGTACGCATCCTTGAGCAGCGAGACGAGGTCGTACGTAATCGGCCCGTGCACCGCATCCTGGAAGTCCAGCACGCCCGGATTGTCGTCGCAGACCATCAGATTGCGCGAGTGGTAGTCGCGGTGCGCGAATACAACTGGCTGCGCGAGATTGTTGGCGAGCAGGGCCTCACAACCGCGCCGCCATTGCGCTTGCTCGGCGTCCGACCATGTCGCGCCGATATGCTTTGCCACGTACCAGTCCGGAAACAGGTCGAGCTCGCGCTGCAACAGCGCGCGATCGTACCGCGGCAGTTGATCGGCAGGGGCGGAAACCTGCATCCGGATCAACGCCCCGATCGCATCGCGGTACAAGCGCGGCGCGGAATCCTGGTCGAGCGCGGCAAGATAGGTCGTGGACCCCAGATCGGACAAGAGCAAGAAGCCCCGCTCCAGATCCTCGGCGATCACGTCGGGCGCATTGACACCGGCGGCGCGCAGCACCCGCGCCAGCATGACGAACGGCCGGCAGTTTTCCTGCGGCGGCGGCGCGTCCATCGCAATCAGCGCGCCAGACCCACGCGTGACGCGAAAATAGCGGCGAAAGCTCGCGTCGGAGGACGCCGGTGCAATGCTGAACGCTGCGCCGGACAGGCGCTCGGCTAGCCACTCCGTCAGGAGCGACAATCGGGAATCGGGTTCTGCCACGAGTGAACAAATGGCCGCGGCGTCAACCGGAAGTGGCTGCCGCGCGGATTAGTTTAGAATCCTTGTATCTTATCACTGCCCCACCCCCTCTTCATGGCGTCACCCCGCGCGTTTGCATGTGCGCTGTACTCGACAGGTTTCGCGCTTGGTGTTGGCTCTCTGATGATTCCGGTCGCAGCGGCGCAGCAAGACGTTGCCGCCCCGGAGGCGGGAACAAAAGTCGATCGCACGCTGCACGCGCCCGACCCCAAGGCCCAGACCCCCCTGTTCTATCGCGCGCAGTCGATCGACGGCACCAGCGATAAGATTATCGAGGCATGGGGCGCGGTGGAACTGCGCGACCGCACGTACCGTTTCACGGCGGATTGGGCGCGCTACGACCTCGAAAAGGACGAAATCTGGGCCAAGGGCAACGTCAGCTTGCGCAGACTGTCCGACACGATCAGCGGTCCCGAGTTGCGGCTGAACCGCGACACCAATACGGGCTTTGTCAAGGAAGCCAGGTACGAACTCGGCCCGTCACCGACCCGTCCGACCCAGTTCCACGCGCGCGGCAGCGCCGCGGAACTGATCCTGGCCGGCCCCGACCACTACCTGGCATCGGAGGCGACGTATACGACCTGCAACGCGAGCGACGAATGGCTGCTCCACATGAAGGAACTCGACATCGACCAAACGCGCCAGGTAGGCACTGCGCGCAACGCGGTCCTGTACTTCAAGGACGTGCCGATCATGTACATGCCCTGGCTCGATTTTCCGCTGAATCGCGACCGCAAGTCGGGCTTCCTCGCACCGTCGTTCGGGAGCACGGGACGGCGTGGCCTGGAAATGACGCTACCCTACTACGTCAACATCGCGCCCAACTACGATGCGACGATCTCTCCGCGGGTGATGAGCAAGCGCGGCGTCGAACTGAACTCGCAGTTCCGCTACCTGTTTACAGGCGTGAAAGGGGAGCTGGATGCATCGTTCCTGCCGAACGACAGCCAGACCGGCACCGACCGCTACGGTTTTTCGTGGAAGCACGAACAGAGTCTGGCGTGGCTGCTCCCGGGTCTGGGCGTTTCCGCCAACATCAACAAGGTTTCCGACGATTTCTATTTCACCGATCTCTCCGATCACATCAGTTCCACGTCGCAGACCAACTTGCCCCGCGAGGCCGCGATTACATACAACTTGCCGAACATCGGGTTCGCTGCGCGGGTGCAGCGGTTCCAGACCCTGCAGGATCCGGAGGCGCCCATCGTGCCGCCGTACGCCCGCACTCCGCAATTGCTGTTCAATGCGCAACGCCTAGACTTGGGCGGCTTCGACCTCACGATGCCCAGCGAATACGTGCATTTCACGCATCCCACGCTCCTCTCCGGCGACCGGGCAACGCTGTATCCGAGCGTTGCATACCCGATCAAGTGGGACGGATTTACCATCACACCCAAGTATGGCTTCCACATGTCGCGCTACTTTGTCGACGACCCGAGCCGCGAACAACAGTGGATCAATCGGACCGTTCCCATCGCCAGCCTGGACGCCAGCGTCGTCTTTGAACGCGACGTCGACCTGTTCGGATCGTCCTATTCGCAAACGCTGGAGCCGCGGGCCTACTATCTGCGGATCCCCGCCCGCAACCAAACCTCCATCCCCAACTTCGACAGTGCAATTGCCGACCTGAGCTTTGCGCAGTTGTTCTCGGAGAATCGCTACACCGGCAGCGACCGGATCAACGATGCCGACCAGGTCACGCTGGCGGTAACCTCGCGTCTGATCGATCCAAACACCGGCAACGAACGCCTGCGCGTGAGCGTGGGCGAACGCATTTACTTCACCGATCAGGAAGTCACGCTCTTCGAAACGCCACGGACCAACCGGATCTCCGACGTGGTGGCGACCGCGACCGGGCGCGTTTCCGACGCGTGGCTGCTCGACAGCGGCGTCCAGTACAGCCCCGACAACAAGCAACTCGAACTTCTGAACTTCTCGGTCCGCTACCAGCCCAGCCCCGGAAAATCCCTTAACCTGAGCTACCGCTATGTCAGGGAACTCCTGACTGCCGAGTCGGCCACCACCCAGATCAAGCAGGTCGACATCTCCGGACAGTGGCCGGTTACCTCGACTATCTACGCTCTGGCGAGATGGAATTACTCGCTGTACGACCACAAACTCGTGGAGGGCCTGCTCGGGCTTGAGTACAATGAGGGGTGCTGGACTTTCCGGCTAGTCGGCCAGCAGTTGGCGACGACCACCGCAAACCGGACCAACGCCGTGTTTTTCCAGTTGGAGCTGAACGGGCTGTCCCGGAAAGGCACCAACCCGCTCGATGCGCTGCGGCGGAACATTCCGGGCTATAGCAAGACTAACGATGCGGTTCCCGCGGCCGGACGTACCGATGACTGGTACCGGCCCTGACAAGATTCGAGGTAGATGATGCAAGATAAACTCATTCGCGCGACCGGCGCCATTGCCTTGGCGCTGACGCTTTGCGGCCTGGCGACGCTGGCGCTGGCGCAGGTCACGGCGCAGGCACCCGCTGCGACCCCGTCAAGTAAGGTCGAGACTCTCGATCGCATTGTCGCGATCGTCAATGACGAGGTGATCACCAAGTACCAGATGGACGACCAGAAGCGGCTGGTCATGGCTCAACTCAAGCGTCAGGGGACCGAGCCGCCCGCGCCCGATGTGCTGGAAAAACAGTTGCTGGAGCGACTGATTAACGAGCGCGCGCAACTACAGTGGGCCAAGGACTCGGGTGTGCGCATCGACGACGCGCAAGTCGAACGCGCGATCGGGCGCATTGCCGAAGATAACAAGTTGACCAACGCGCAGTTCCTGGCCATGCTCAAACAGGACAACATTCCTTACGCCAAATTCCGCGAGGACCTGCGCGGCGAAATGATACTGGCCCGGGTGCGCGAGCGCGAAGTCGAGAACAAGATCGCGGTCAGCGAGGCCGAGATCGACAACTACCTTGCCACACAGGCCACGCAGATCGGCAATCAGAAGGAATACCGGATCTCTCACATCCTGGTGCTGCTGCCCGAACAGGCCAGCGCCGAGCAGATCAATGCCCGCCGTTCCCGCGCCGAAGATGCGCTGAAGCAATTGAAGGAGGGCAAGGATTTTGCGCAGGTCGCCGCCGGCTACTCCGATGCGTCGGACGCCCTGCAGGGCGGCAGCCTCGGGTGGCGCGCGCATGGCCGCCTGCCGACGGTGTTTGGGGAGGTAGTGCCGAATCTCAAGATCGGCGAGACCAGCGAGATTCTCAAGAGTCCGAACGGATTCCACATCGTCAAGCTGCTCGAGGAGCGCTCCACTGGCGGCAAGACTGTGGTCGACCAGACTCGCGCCCGGCACATCCTGATCAAGGTCAACGAGATTGTTTCGGAAGCCGACGCCAAGGCCAGGATCGACCGCATCAAGGAGCGCATCGACCGCGGCGCCAAGTTCGACGAACTCGCCAAGCTCAACTCCGAAGACCTGAGCGCATCCAAGGGCGGCGACCTTGGCTGGCTGAGCCCGGGCGCGACCGTTCCGGAATTCGAGCTGGCGATGGGCAAGCTGCCGATCGATGGCCTGTCCGAGCCCGTGCGCACGCCCTTTGGGTGGCATCTGATCCAGGTTCTCGAGCGGCGCAAGGAAGACATCACGCTCGAAAAGTCGCGCGAAGCGGCGCGGGCTGCCATTCGCGCGCGGAAGAGCGAAGAGTCGTATCAGGACTGGCTCCGGCAGTTGCGCGACCGCGCCTACGTCGAGTACCGGCTGGAAGATCGCTGATCGTGGATGGCGCGCTCAATCCGCACGAGCACGCTTGAACCATGCCGGCGCTTGCGATCACCGTAGGCGAACCCGCAGGCATCGGCCCTGAAATTTGCCTGCGCTTAGGCGAGCGTGCGTGGGCGATGCCGCTGGTGCTGATCGGCGACAAGACTGCGCTCGACGTGCGCGCCGCGGCGCTGGGATTGCCGGTGCTGCCCGAATTTCTGGCCGGCGACGCATCGCCCGAGCATCCGGTGAGCATCTGGAATCATCCTCTGCCCGAGTTCGTGATTCCCGGAACGCTCAATCCGCAGAATTCCCGAGAAGTCCTGTACACGCTGGACACCGCGATCCACGGCTGCGTTTCCGGCTATTTCTCCGCCATGGTCACCGCGCCCGTGCACAAGGGCGCGATCAACGACGCCGGCATCGCGTTCACCGGTCACACCGAATATCTGGCCGAAGCCACCAACACCGAGCACGTGGTCATGATGCTGGTCGGCGGCGGGCTGCGCGTGGCGCTGGCCACCACGCACTTGCCGTTGAAGGATGTGCCTGCCGCGATTACCGCCGAATCGCTGATCAGCACGCTGCGGATCATCGAACATGATCTCAAGATAAAGTTCGGCATCGCCGCGCCAAAAATCGCCGTGTGCGGACTCAATCCCCACGCCGGCGAAGGCGGTTATCTCGGACACGAGGAGCAGGACGTCATCGAACCCGTGATCGACCAGCTTCGCGCAGACGGCATGCAGGTCTACGGCCCCTACCCGGCCGACACGATTTTCGTCCCCAAGCACGCCGACGAGTACGACGCCATCCTGGCGATGTATCACGACCAGGGATTGCCCGTGCTCAAGCGGGCGAGCTTCGGCAACGGCGTCAACGTCACGCTGGGGCTACCGCTGATACGCACGTCGGTCGATCATGGCACCGCACTCGACTTGGCCGGCACGGGCCGCGCTGATCCGGGCAGTTTGTTCGCTGCGGTCGAACTGGCGATCGATCTGGCTTCACGTACCGCGTAGGATGGGTCGAGCGCAGCGACACCCATCATGGCTGACAAGGCGCGAACGGGCGACTCAAAAGGGGACGTAAGAGGAGAGGCGTGGTGCGCTGCCACGTCGTGTTGTGAGAACTGACATGACGTGATGGGTGTCGGCGCAAGCGCCTCGGCCCATCCTACGCGCGAATAAACTCTTCCTTTCCCCCCAACCACCGATCAAGATGCGCCTCGACCACCGCCGGCGCATCGCGCAACAATTCATCGGCAACGCCGCGCGCAATCTCCAGCAACGCCGCATCTTTTTCCAGATCGGCGAAGCGCAGCAACGGCACGCCTGATTGCTTCGCCCCCAGCAGTTCACCAGGCCCACGTATCAGCAAATCCTGCCGCGCGATTTCGAAGCCGTCCGTCGTCTCGAAGATCACCTTCAGCCGCGCCTTCGCCACGGGATTGAGGTCTTCGCCGAAAAGCAGTACGCACATGCTCTCCGCGGCGCCGCGGCCGACGCGGCCGCGCANNGCAACTGGTGCAACTGCGCGAGCCCAAAGCGCTCCGCGTGTTCGATCACCATCAGGCTGGCATTCGGCACGTCGACTCCTACTTCGATTACGGTCGTTGCCACCAGCACCTTGATCTCGCCGGCGACCAGCGCAGCCATGATGCGTGCCTTTTCGTCGGCTTTCATCCGTCCGTGCAACAGGCCGATCGTGAATTCGGGCAGCGCTTCGGACAACATCGCGTGCGTCTCGATCGCGGTTTTCAACTGCAGCTTTTCGGATTCCTCGATCAGCGGGCAGACCC
>PLYG01000581.1 GCA_003153335.1 Betaproteobacteria bacterium
TTCGCTGGCAACATCCGGTGCGCGGACTGTTGGCGCCGGCCGAGTTCATCGCGGTCGCCGAGGAAACTGGGTTGATCCTGCCGATCGGGCAGTGGGTAGTCGAGACCGCGTGCGCCCAGGCGGCCGAATGGCATCGCCGTGGTCATCGCGACCTGTTCGTCGCCGTCAACGTGTCGCCGCTGGAAATCCGGCGCGGCGACGTGGCGGAACAGATCCGCGGCGCGCTGGCCCGCTCGGGGCTGGACCCGCGTTGCCTCGAGATCGAGCTGACTGAAACCATCGGGATGGATGGCGCCGAGTCGTTCATCCACACCCTCGATGCACTGAAGGCGATCGGCGTCACCATCGCCATCGATGACTTCGGCACCNNCACCGAGATCGACGATGCCGCCATTGTGCAGGCGATCATCGCGATGGCGCACCACCTCAAACTCAAGGTGACGGCCGAAGGTGTCGAGACCGACGAGCAGGCGGGATTCCTGCACCGCAGCCACTGCGACAGCGCGCAAGGCTACCTGTTCGGTCGCCCGATGGACGCCGCCCACCTGGGCGCGCTGCTCGACAATCGCAGCGAGCCACCGCTGTGGTCGGGGCCCAGCGGCCCCCAGCGCTCATTGCTGCTCGTCGACGACGACCCGGACACGCTGCACAGGCTCCAATCGGCATTGCAGGTTGACGGCTACGACATCCACACGGCCACGTCGGCGCAGCAGGCGCTGGACCTGCTGGCCCACACGCGGATCGCAGTGACCGTGTCGGATCAGCGGATGTCGGGCATGAGCGGCATCGAATTCCTGCGGCGCGCGAAGATAATGTATCCGGATACGCTGCGCATCGTGCTGTCGGGGTACACCGACCCCGCGACGGCGACCGCGGCGACCAACGAAGGCGCCGTCTACAAAGTCGTGACCAAACCATGGACCAACGCCGCCTTGCGCAAGGACGTCCGGCGGGCATTTCATCGTCACGAGCAGGAAGGGCTCCGCCGGGATCCTTGCCTGGCCGCGTAACACGTCATCCCGCGGATTGCCGACAATGCATTACTTCGAGCCGCGCGTAAGCCCGACCAGCCCGACGACGGTCAGAACTGCGCCTCCAACCAGCATCCATATCGCTCTGTCCGTGGGGTTGCCAGTGAAGAAGCGGGAAAAGTCGGAACCTAGCGAGTTCGATGCATTGAAGCCAACGATCAAGAGCACGATGCCCGCGGCAAGAAGTGCGACTGAGACTAGTTTGTTCATGTTTTTCCTCCTTGAGTTACTGAGCATTTAGAAATTGCATGACGCCTGAACCCTCTGCATCATCGTCCCCGCGCGGGCGGGGACCCAGCCGCGTTTGACGCAAGACACAGGATTCGCGCCGGAACCTGCCCCCGAATGCCTTAGTCTGGGGCAGGAGCGACGGAAGGATTGTGGCACCCGTCATGCATTTCGGCAATGGGCAATAAAATCCGAATCCGCCCAGAAAGAGATCGGATTGATTAACCGAAAAAAGGGCCGCGTACTGACATCAAGTAACGTCGCCGCGCTCGCTCACTTCCGCCGGTCGAGCACCCTCTTGATCTTGGACGTTTGCGACGTGCCCGTGTAGGCATCGAGCTCGCCCTTGGCCGCGGGTGTGACGATCACCTTGACGCCCAGCACCTCCTTCATCCGGCGCTCAAGATCGTCGCGCACGGCAGCCCAATCGGACTCGGGATCCGTAATCTCGACGCGAACCTCCATCCGCTCGACCGCGGCCTCGCCGACGCGATCGACAAAACAGAAGAATTCGCCGTTGGTGCGGCTATCCTCGGCCACAACGGCGCCGATCGCTTCCGGAAACACGTTGACGCCGCGCAGCTTGATCATGTTGTCGTTGCGGCCGTAAATGCGATCGAGGCGGCGCATGGTCCCGCCGCATGGGCAGGCATCGGTCCGGAATGCGCTCAGATCGTTGACGTTGAAGCGGATTTGCGGCGCGCCATACTTGTACAACGTCGTGATGTAGACGGTCCCCTTTTGTCCATCCGGCAACAACGCACCGGTCTCCGGATCCGCGATCTCCAGAATAAAGGCATCCTCCTGCACATGCATCCCGGATTGGTGGCGGCACTCGGCGGCGAGCATGCCGCTCTCGTGCGTGCCGTACATGTCGAACGCCGGCGCGTTCCACAGCTCCTCGATCTGCCGCCGATTTTCCATTCCGAGGTGCGTGCCGATCAGGCGTATGCCGAGGCTATGCGGATCGATCCCCATTTCGTCGCGGGCGACCAGCGCCATATGGCGCAGATACGACGGGAAGCCGAGGATGACCTGCACGCCCCAGGCCTTGACGATCTCGATCTGCCGCCGGGTCGGCGTGTTGGCGCCGCTGCCGGTCATCACCGGCACCGCGCCGGTGTAACGCCAGAGCGCCTCGCGCGGCGCCATCCCGCCGTTGCTCAAGCCCAGCGAATACGTCACGAGTACCATGTCGCCAGGCCGAATGCCGTGGAGGGCGAACCGGCGCCCGCCCAGGATGGCCATCGTCTCGCGATCCTGCGGGCAGTACAGCATCGGGCGCGGCAGGCCGGTCGTGCCGCCGCTCGTCTGCAGGACCAGCGGCATGGTCCTGCCATCCGCGGGCGAGATGCCCATGAAATCGCCGAACGGCGGGTTGCGCTCGATGCTGTCGCGGATCTCNNACGAGCGACCGGATCGCCCCCGGCTCGAGGCCAGCGCCCCGCCAGTGCCGCTGGAAGAAGGGGATCTCCCAGCCACGCTTTACCGTTGCGAGGAAGCGCTTCTCCTGCAACGCGCGCAATTCGTCGCGCGACATCACGAAGGTCGTGCGAAAGTAATCGGGCGGGGGCGGGTAGTCGCGCGTCAAGGCATCGAAATCGAGCGAGCGCCAATACCACGGCACGGACTGCGGATAATCTTCGGTCATTGTGTCGGTCTTCAGCTCAGTTTTCAGATAAGGCTGGTCCGGCGCCCGCCATCCACATGGAAGACGCTGCCGGTGATGTAAGCGGCATAGGGCGATGCCAGGAAGGCGACGAGCCCGGCGATCTCGTCGGGCGCACCCACGCGCCGCATTGGAATGCCACGCAGCAGCGCATCAAGTTGTGCGGCATCGAGGTCAGTGTCCTGCCCCAGCGCGCCGAACACCTTGGCCAGACGGCCGGTATCGATGCGGCCGGGACAGATCGTGTTGACGGTGATCGCCCGCGTCGCGAGCTCGACCGACAGGGTCTTGGCGTAGCCCAACACACCGG
>PLYG01000146.1 GCA_003153335.1 Betaproteobacteria bacterium
CGCGAACCGAAGGATCTGATCGGCAAGCGGGTCGGCAATCCCGAGTACCAGATGACGGCGCCGGTGTGGATACGCGGGATCCTCGCCGACCACTATGGCGTGCCCATCGACAGCGTGACCTATTACACGGGCGGCGAAGAGGAACCGGATCGTCCCGAAAAACTCAAGCTCGACTTGCCTTCGAGCATCCGGATCCAGCGCATCGGCCCCGGGCGGACCCTGTCGCGGATGCTGCACGACGGCGAGATCGATGCGCTGCAGACCGCGCGAATGCCGTCGTCGTTTTTGCAGGGCGACGGCCGCGTCCGGCGCCTGTTCGAGAATTATGTCGAAGTCGAGCGCGACTACTTCCGGCAGACGAAAATCTTCCCCATCATGCACACGGTGGTCATCCGCCGCGACGTGTATGAAGCCAACCGCTGGGTCGCCCAGTCGCTGATGAAGGCCTTCATCGAGGCGCAGCGGCGCACCTACGAGGACCTGCAGGAAACCGCGGCGCTCAAGACCATGCTGCCGTGGCTGACCGCGCACGTCGAGGAAGCCCGCCGGGAAATGGGCGAGGATTTCTGGCCCTACGGTTTCGAGAAGAACCGCGAAACATTGCGGACCTTTCTGCGTTATTCGTTCGAGCAGGGATTGTCCAAACGCCAGCTCGAACCCGAAGAACTCTTCGCCCCCGAGGCACTGGAGTCGTTCAAGATCTAAGGGTGTCGAGATTCAGGTTGCGCCGTTGATCGCAGCGTCACCGGCAACGTGAACGTGGCCCGGGTAGTCCCGGTCTTGCCGCGAAGCATCTGCGCCAGCAAAACAGCGATTGATTTTCTTCCCCAATGGGAAGTATCATTCCATCACAGAGTGTGGGGTCTTGCATTCCCAGGCTGGACGCGTGCGGCGCGGGCTCGAGTGTGAGCCTTCGGCGCCGCTGGTCGGTAGTGGATACTGAACGACCATTCCAGCACACCGCGCCGTCGCCGGATTGGCGACATGCAGCATGGCCGGTTCGGCATATGCGTCCCCGGAAGCCCTCGGCACGGCGCAGCGTCTCCCAAACAACAATGCGCGGGTCGAGGATTGAAAACCGCTCGTTTCGCAGGCCGAGGGAGCATCATGAAAAAACTCATCCGTGCCGTATTGCTGTCGCTGGCATTCCTCGGCATGTCCGGCGCTGCGCTCGCGGCATGCGTCATACAGACGATCAACTTCGGCGAGACCAAGAACGGAGTCCTGACTGTTGACGATTGCATCGATCATAATGGCAATGGGTTCGACTACTACTACGACTGGTATGAGTTCAATGGCACCGCCGGACAGCAGATCGCGATCTCGAATTCCTCGACGGCGATCGATCCCGACCTGTTGCTGATCATGCCGGACAGTACCGTCGCAAATCCGGATACTATCTACGACGACGACAGCGGCGGTGGACTCAATGCCAGGATTCCGGCCAGCGGCTTCCTGACGCTGACCCAGACGGGCACGTATGCGATCGTCCCGTCGTCGGCGGTCCCAGTGCAGACGGGCGCCTACACGCTGACGCTCACGCTGAATTCGCCGCCCCCGCCGCCGCCGCCCGCCGGGTGCACCGTCGCCGCGGCGCCGGTGTCCTCGTCCGGGTCGCCGCTGCAGGCTGGTACGTCGGTGCAATTGACGGCAAGCTGCACGTCAGGACAGCAGCCGATTACCTATACCTGGGACGGCGGCGCAGCCACGGGCAGCGTGCGCAACGTCGCGCCGACGACCACCACGACGTATTCGATGATCGCCTCGAACGCAGGGGGGTCTGCGCCAGCGGTCACTAACACCGTTTATGTGGCAGCCCCGACCCCGACCGGCGTGCCCACCGTCGAGTTCTACAATATCGATCTCAGGCACTACTTCCTCACCGCTGTACAGGCCGAGGCGACGGGAATCGACCACGGCTCGGCCGGACCCGGATGGGTGCGCACCGGATTCTCGTTCGACGTCTTTACCAGCCCGCTGACGGCCGAGGTCAAGGCCTTGACAGCCGATCCCGTGTGCCGCTTCTACGCTCCAGGTGCGAACACGCACTTCTTCACCGTCGACGCCGCCGAATGCACGCTGGTGAAAACGGATCCGGGCTGGCACTACGAGGGCATCGCGTTCTACGTCCAGCCGCCCCAGTTTGGAAACTGTCCGACCGGGACCCAGCCTATCTATCGGGCGTACAACGACCGCGCCGCTTTTAACGACTCCAACCATCGCTTCACCACCAACCTGGCGACTTTCCAGCAAATGGGGGACCAGGGCTGGATCATGGAAGGCATCGTGATGTGCACCACGGGTGTGAGGGCCCCGACCCCGGTGACCGGCGGCACCTTCAAGGACCCGAGCGGTGCGGGCGTCACGGTCGCTGCAGGCGAGATTCCGCCGTACGTGAATGCCACGCAACCCAGCATGACGCCCTCCCCGCAACTGCCGCCCGGCCTGACCATCGATCCGGCGCAGGGTGAGGTCAATGTGACCCAGGGCGCGCCGGGATACACTTTCAACCTGACCGGCGACAGCAGCTTTACCACCACCACGGCAGGCGCCGTGATGGTGAGCCTGCCGTTCGACGCTTCGGCGATACCCGTCGCGGATCAGGCGGACCCGGTCAAGACGTTCACGCGGATTTTCGATCCCCAGGATAATTCGCAGGTCGATCTGACTGGCGACATTGCCATCAGCGGATCCGCCGGCATGCTCACCGTGGAGACGCGCGGCCTGCCCAGACAGTTCACGGCCGTCGTGATCTACAGCCCGAACATGGATGCGGCCACCTCGGAGGAAGCTGCCGTGGCCGACCTGGACCATTACGCGCCACGGTCGTGGCTGAAAGTCACACGAACAACCTGGCCGGTGCAGTCGTGGTGCATCATTTGGAACCATTCCGATCCCAATCTGATTGCCGCGGTAAGAACCTTGCATGGCCTCGCCGGCAATCCGACCGTCGCGCAGATCCGCGCCGATGTGGTTAACCTGGTCGGCGGCGGCGCGAGAAGGTCGCAGGTGATCTATCAGAGCGATGCGATGAACGCGCCTAACCTGTTCATCGGCAGGACTTGTCGCGATGGTCAGTCGCGCTACAACGTACACCTGCTCACCAGGGCCGCGGGGAGCGCTTTCCAGCCGAACGATCCCGGCGAGGCTATCAGTTCGGGGACCGATCACTTTGGCCGGCTCTACATCGACAGTTCCCGGTTGGACGATGCCCTCAACACCCCGTTGGGCACGGTGCTCGCCAGCATTTCCCACGAAATGCT
This sequence comes from Betaproteobacteria bacterium, assembly GCA_003153335.1. Taxonomy (GTDB): domain Bacteria; phylum Pseudomonadota; class Gammaproteobacteria; order Burkholderiales; family Casimicrobiaceae; genus PALSA-1005. Next base: position 3,264 of record PLYG01000146.1, read on the forward strand.
GCACGGCGTCCAGAACGGCTATGAGATCCTGGGTGGGACGCCCAGGGGCTACCGGGAGGGTTCCGCGGCCACCTACGGCAAATCCATCGACAACGGCCAGCTTATCCTGGTGCGCGACTTGCCCAACGAGACCGAATCGCTATCCCGGAGCCTGATGAGCTCGACCAATCCCTACGGTAACCAGGATTTCTTCGCTTACGTCGGCAAGAACAACAACATAGGCAGCCTCAATTACTTATCGGGACTCTACGCGCAGATGCGCGCAACCATCGGGTCGAAAGTCCTGAACCCGAGCGCGGCGACCATGTACGGCGCGATGGATACCAGCTTTAAGGCGACGTTCAACCAGTCGCTGCAGGCAATCTATCTCGACTTCGTGAAACAACGGGCGTTGACCCATAATGCGGCCAGCCAGTTCGGCCGCGCGGGCGAGGTGGTGAACGGTTTTGCCGCCAATCTGTTAGGCGCCGCGAACGTATTCACGCAAAACGTCGACATCTCCACCTGCCGGCAGAACAGGATTACGCTGAACACGAACGGGCTCCCGGCGTTTGCCACGACCGCGATCGTGATCAGTCCGACAGGCGTGCTTCCTGCGGGCGCAACCAGCCCCACGCTGGCGGTCAAGATCACGCCAACCGCGAGCGCGATCGGTTTGCTGTGGGGTGGCTTTACCAATCGGGCCAATGTCGCCACAGCGCTGGCGGCGAACAACAAGTTCCCGAACTTTGGCAATGCGGCCGGGGATCAGGTGATAGTCCTGGTGTCGAACATGAATCCGGCTAGCGCGGGTTCTTTCGCAACCGAAATCAGTTGCGTCGGCGTGACCATCGATTCGATAGCGCCGGTCAAGGGTCCGGTCGGCACTACGGTCACCATCACCGGTTCCGGCTTCGGCACGGCCGCGGACACGCGCTCCATTACGTTCAACGGCGTGACGGCGGCGCCGACCTTCAACAGCGACACGCAGGCCGTCGTCAACGTGCCGGCTAACGCCTCCACCGGCGACGTGATCGTTACCGTCAACGGCGAGAAGAGCAACGGCGTGAACTTCGAAGTGATCGCACAGTGCAGCGCTACCCAGAACGCTGGCGCCGACACACCGGATACAAGAACCATAGAACTTGGCAAGCCCGCGGGCACGTTTGTTTTCACATGGAATACGTACTCGCAGGAGGACGAGATCATCGTGTTCTACCAGGGCATCACGCTGTTCGATACCACTTGTATCGGCTCCAGCGGAGCACCGTCGTTGCATTACAGCGGCACGTCGACCCAGATTACCGTGCAGGTAATTCCGAACTGCAAGGGCGGCACCGGCACGGCGTGGGATTACTCGGTGAGCTGTCCGTAGCGCGCGACGTTCAGCATCACCGGCTTGGGGATGAGGGAAGCCGGTGCGACGAGATGCTGAGAAAGCACGGGACGAATCGACCACCCTCACCCTGACCCTTTCCCAGAGGGTGAGGGAACATTACGGCTGAAACGCCGGGTCACCCGTCTGCCACAAGATGAACGACCACATGTCGGCGAGTTCCTGCCAATGCTGCTCGCGGGTGCTGCCGCTGCCGTGGCCGGCGTCGTAGTCGAGGCGTAGGAGCACGGGACGCGTGTCGGCCAGGCCTGCGCTCGCGGTCTGCATCCTCGCGGCCATTTTCAGCGAGTGCCAGACATCGACGCGCGCGTCGTTGACGCCATGAATGAACAGGGTCGCCGGATATCTTCTTCCGTCTACGACGTGATGGTATGCGCTCATTTCGAGCAACGCGCGAAAGCCCGCCGCATCCTTTACCGTGCCGAATTCCGAAATGTTTTGCGACCCGGTAGCGGTCGTCTCCGAGCGCACCATGTCGAGTGCGCCGACCTGGATCACGGCGGCGGCAAACAGTTCCGGCCGCTCGGTGATCGCGCGGCCGACGAAGATCCCGCCGGCGCTGCCGCCGAAAATCGCGAGCTTGGCCGGGGACGTGTACCCGGCTGCGATCAGATGCTCGGCGCAGGCGATGCCGTCCTTCCAGGTGTTGGGTTTGGTGGCACCGCGTCCGGCGTCATACCATTCGCGGCCGTAGACGCCGCCGCCGCGCACGTGGCAAATCGCGTTGACGCCCCCGTGCCGCAGCCAAGCAAGTTGCGTCGGATCGAACGACGGCTCATCGGTGCCGCCATACGCGCCGTACCCCTGGAGCAACGTCGGATTGCCGCCGTCCAGCCGCATGCCCTTGCGATGAACGATAGACAGTGGAACCAGCGTGCCGTCATGGCTCCTGACCTGGGTTTCCACGACCTCGATGTCCTGCGGCGTATCGAAGGCCCCAAGCGGCTGCAGTCCGTCATTGATCCACCTTTCGCGGCGCGGGTCATAGCGAAAATACTGGAACGCGCGATTCCAGCCTTCCAGCCGGATGAACACGCCGGGTATCCGGCCATCGGGGTTGATCATTTCGAAGGTGCCGGCGACGGGCAACGGAATTTCCTTCGGCGCGGCACCCGGTGCGTGCGCGATGCGCAGCAGCCGGCTGGTCATCCCGTCGCGCACCTTGAGGTAAAGACCGTCGCGCGCCGAAGCAATCGTCGCGAGTATGCCGCGATCCGGTGCGTAGACGGTGACCGCCCCGGCTATGTCGGGCTTGAGGATGGACGTCCGCGTCACCTTGAATCGCGGCGCATTGGTATGCGTGAGCAGGTACACGTCTTCCCCGTGCAGCGACATGCCGGAAACCTTCGCGCCGGGACCGAAGACCTGACGCCAGACCGCGCGTCCGGCCAACACATCGGCCAGATTCGCGCTGTAGACTGAAAACTCGCGCTGGGTTCCATGGACCACCACTGCCAACGCCAGCCATTCCACCGGCGGCACGAAGACGACCGGAACGTCCGCCGCTTCCAGGCGTACGCCGGGCATCGCTGGCCCGCCGAACACGGGCACGCGTTCGCTGTCGGGGTCGCCGATCCGGTGCAGGAACACCTGGCTCCATTGATAACGCTCCGCCGTCGGCCGCTCCGCACTACCGGGCGCCAGCCGATTGAAAAAGAGACCGCTCTCGTCGGGCAGCCAGCCGATGCCGGTGTCGCCGCTCTCGCCGCTGTCGAGATCCACGCGGTCGACGGGTGCGATCAGGTCTGCGCGCGTGCCCGTGTGCATTACGCGCATTGTCGCCGCTTCGGACCCGCTCTCGGTCAGTCCGTAGGCAAGATGGCGCCCGTGCGGTGAGGAGGCAAAAAAACTGAACGCATGCGAGCGGCCGGTCTCTTCGACCCAGGGATCGAGGTCGACCAGCATCCGCTCGCGTCCCTTGGCGCCATCGCGCTTGTACAGGCGCACGCCGTTGTCGCCCGGGATGCGCTTCAGATACAGGTAGCGCTCGCCCGGCAACCGCTCGACCGAAAAGATGCGCTCGGGCGCCGCGTTCTCGATCTCGCCTACACGCGCCAGCAACTGCGGGCGCCCGGGCAGCGCGTCGAGCACTGCCCGCGTGCGATCGGACTGGTCGCGCATCCAGGCTGCGATGTCCGGGTTCGTCACCTGTTCGAGATGCCGCCAGGGATCGTTGACGACCGTTCCGAAGAACGTCTCGCGGACGATCTCGCCCGGCGGCGGTGGAGGAAGGGGCTGTGCGGTTGCAGCAGCGGAAAGAGTGAGCGCTAACGCAGCGGCACCAAGCGCGGCGGCGCGCCGTTCCGTCACGAACAAGCAGGACGCTGGCGGAAACCCGAGACCATGGAACATCCGTTGATTCTAATCCAACAGCGCCACATCCTCCTGCGCCCTCGCGCCTTGATCCGTCCTGCCGAGCCGACTGTGGCCTCAGGTGCTATCAGTTGTCGGCGTAGCCGATCAACCCCAGCAGCCGGCGCGCGACGCTGTAGGAGATCCGGGTCAACGCGCGGTCGAGCAGCGAACGATTACTCCAGCGCTCGCTTTCCACGGGCCTCGAACCCTCGACGACCGCCCGTTCGAGGCTATCGTGCAATTCCTGCGCAAATCCGGCGTCACGCACGAAGACATTGGCTTCGCGCGCCAGCAGCAGGCTGAACGGATCGATGTTCGACGATCCTACGGTGGCCCACTGCCGATCGACCACCGCGACCTTGGCGTGCAAAAAGCTGTCGTGATATTCGCTGATCTCGATCCCGGCTTCGAGCAGCATCCCGTACAGCGCGCGCGACGCATAGTGCGCCAGAAGGTATTCGACCTTGCCCTGCAGCAGCAGCCGCACCCGGACGCCGCGGCGCGCAGCGTCCATCAGCGCGCGGCGGAACGTCCCGCCGGGGAAAAAATAGGCGTTGGCGATCAGGATGTCCTGTTTTGCCGCGGCGATGGCGGAAAGATAGCCGCTTTCGATATCGCGCCGGTTGCGAAAGTTGTCACGGCAGACGAATGCCGCGAGGTACGTGCCGCACGGTTCTGCCCGCGGCGCAAGCGCTTCCGCATCCGGCCGCTTGCGCCGGAACCCTGACCAGAACAAAACCAGCCACAGGTGCCGCGCTGCGGCAACTATGTCCAGCAACAACGGACCCTCGACGCGTACGGCGAAATCGAAGCGCGGCGGCGGCTTCCCGATTCCGTTCAGATCATCGAGAATGTTGATGCCGCCCACGAAAGCCATGCTCGCGTCGATCACCACCAATTTGCGATGCAGGCGCCGCAACCGGTTGCGTCTAAAACTGAACCAGCGCGGCTGGGGCCGGTAGATGACCACTTCCACGCCCTGCGCACCGATCTCACCCAACAGCCGGCCCATATAGTCGCGCGAACCAAAGCCGTCAACCACCACGCGCACCCTGACGCCACGCTGCACGGCGCGCACCAGCGCATCGGCGATGCGGCGTCCACTGGGGTCGTCGGCAAAGATATAGGTTTCGAGATACACGTCGCGCGCGGCGGCATGGATCGCTGCCTCCAGCGCCGGGAAATACTCGGCACCGCAACGCAACAAGGTGATGCGGTTGCCGGCGCGGTACTCGCTCATATCAGGGCGAGATTGGCCGCCAGCGCTGCGTGATCGGAGAGTCGCGCCCAACCCATCCCGCGGTGGATCTTGGTGCTTTTCACCTCGAACCCCCGCACATAGATTCGATCCAGCCGCAGAATCGGCAGCCGCGCCGGGAAGGTGCGCGCCAGACGGCCGTGCAGGGTTTCGAACACTTCGTTCACGCCCAAAAGCCCAAGCGGGTCGCTTGCCTTGTCGCGCCAATCGTTGAAGTCTCCCGCCAGCACCAGCGGCGCGGCATGCGGCACCAGCGACTCGATGCGCTCGCACACGGTTTCGACCTGCCGCCGCCGCGCGCGGGCGAAAAGTCCCAGGTGAACGCAGACGCAATGCAGGTTCTCGTCCCAGCCGGGGACCGCCATCTCCGCGTGCAGCAGGCCGCGCTGCTCGATCAGATTGGTGGAAATATCCTCGTTATCCCATTTGACGATCGGGTATCGCGACAGGATGGCATTGCCGTGGTGGCCTTCCTTGTAGACCGCGTTCTTGCCGTAAGCAAAATCGGCCCACACCTGATCGGCCAGAAACTCATGCTGGGGCGCATTGGGCCAGTNNGACGACCTCCTGCAGGAAAAGAATGTCCGCACCCATGATGCGCAACCGGTCGCGCAGGTGATGCACGACCATCCGCTGGTTGAAGTGCGAAAAGCCCTTGTGGATATTGTAGGTGGCGACAGCCAGTGTTCTGTTGGTTTGATGCGGCACG
>PLYG01000178.1 GCA_003153335.1 Betaproteobacteria bacterium
GTGTGGATGATGCGGTCATCGCCGAATGTGCCGACGTCGCGCAGGCACTGGCGCTTGCGCACGAGCAGTCCGGGGAAGCTGATAGAATTGTCGTGTTCGGTTCCTTCGTCACCGTGGCCTCCGCGCTGCTTGCGCTGGAGCGCATACGGCGCCCGGGACCCTGACGACACGCCAATGGCCGATCCCAACAATTCCGCTCTGGAAGCCGCACGTAAACGTGCCCGCCGGCGTCTGGTGGGCGTGGTGGTGCTGGCGCTGGCGGCAGCCGTGGTGTTGCCGATGTTCCTCGAGTCCGATCCCAAGCCCCTCGGACCCGACGTGCAGATTCAGATTCCGGCAATCGACGACGCCAAATTCCAGAATCGTCTGACGCCGCCCGGGGCGTCCCAAGCGCCTGCTGTCGACAAGGCCGCGCAGCCGGCGCCGTCCGAACCGGTGAAGGCGCCGCGCGAGACGGCCGACACGGGTGCCGCGGCGGTATCTGCGACCACGGCTGCGGTGACAGATTCCGCCGTGAACACGACTGAACCACCGGCATCGGCGCCGGCTCCGGCGGCAGCCTCCAAGCCGGGCGAGACGAAACCTGCGATCCCGCCCGCTTCATTAGCGATCGCGTCACCATCTGCGGCACCGGCCAGGAAATCGGCCGTGCCGGCAAATCCGCCTGCCGTAACGCCACCCGCGGCGACCTCGCCCGCGGTGACCCCACCCGCCGCGGCGCCGGCAAAGAAATCCACCGCACCGGTACTGGCACCAGCAACGGCGCCAGCAACGGCTGCGTCACTGCCGGCGTTCTCACTCACGGCCACCCTACCCTCGCTTGACGCGGCGGTGGCGCCGAATCCAAAGTCGCTGCCCTCCGCTGTGCCGCCATTGGCGCAAGGCGAGTTCGTCGTGCAGCTCGGGGCCTTTGTCGATTCGGCGGTGGCCAAGGACTTGGCGGCGAAGGCTGGTGAGCAGGGCTTTTCCGTCTTTCTCGAAGCGGTGACGACCAAGAGCGGCCAGGTGCAGCGGGTGCGGGTCGGGCCGTTTGCTACGCGGGGCGAAGCCGATGTCGCGGCGGCCAAGCTCAAAACCGCCGGATTTACCGCTGTCGCCCTGCCCCGATAAGACGCGGCCCGGCAATGACCGCTTTCGACTACGTAATGCTCGGCGTGATCCTCGTGTCGGTGGCGATCAGCATCTGGCGCGGACTGGTGCGCGAAGTCGTGTCGCTGCTGTCGTGGCTGGTTGCGCTGTGGGTGGCTGCGCGGTTTTCGATCGTGTTCTCCGAATGGCTGCCGGCGGCGATCGCCAATCCGTCGGCGCGGTACGTCACGGCGTTTGTGGTGCTGTTCCTGGGTACTGTAATTGTGCTGGAACTTTTCGGGGTGCTGCTCACAAAACTGCTGCGCGCAGCGGGGCTGGGTCTTGTCGATCGCGCGCTCGGCGCCGTGTTCGGCTTGGCCCGCGGCGCGTTGCTGGCGTGGATATTCACCCTTCTTGGCGGTCTCACCTCCTTGCCGCAGCAGGACTGGTGGCGGGAATCCCTGTTGGCGCCGCCCTTGCAGGCTGCGGTGCTGGCGGGGAGACCGTTGTTGCCGCTGGAAATCGCCAAGCGGCTGAAGTACTCGTAGCACAGCGGACTAGGAGCACATCATGTGTGNNGACGGGCTGCTGGTGCTGCAGCATCGCGGCCAGGACGCGGCCGGCATCGTCACCGCCGAAGGCGCGACTTTCCACATGCACAAGGGCGGCGGCATGGTGCGCGACGTGTTCCGCACGCGCAACATGCGCGAGCTGGTCGGCAATATGGGCATCGCCCACACCCGCTATCCAACTGCCGGGTCGGCCGACAGCGCACAGGAGTCGCAGCCGTTTTACGTCAACTCGCCGTTCGGCATCGTGCTCGCGCACAACGGCAATCTGACCAACACCGAAGCGTTGCGCGAGGAATTGTCGCGGCTCGATTTCCGGCACCTGAACACCAACTCGGACACCGAGGTCCTGCTCAACATCTTCGCCTACGAGCTCGAGCGCGCGGTGCGCGACCAGCCCATGAGCACGGAGGCGATATTCACCGCCGTGGCCGGCGTGCACCAGCGCTGTCGCGGCGCATACGCGGTGGTAGCGCTGATCGCCGGCTGGGGGCTGCTCGCGTTTCGCGATCCTTACGGCATCCGGCCGCTGATCATGGGCAAGAGCGAAGGCCTGGGTGGCGCCGAATATGCCATCACCTCGGAGTCGGTCGCGCTCGACACGCTGAACTTCGACACACTGCGTGACGTGAAACCCGGCGAGGCGATTTTTGTCACGCAAGCCGGAGAGCTGCATGCACGCCAGTGCGCGAAGTCGCCGAAACTCTTTCCGTGCATTTTCGAATACGTGTACCTGGCGCGGCCCGACTCGGTGATCGATGGCGCTTCGGTCTACGAGGCGCGGTTGCACATGGGCGAGGAGCTGGCCGAGAAGATCCGGCTGCTGCCCCAGGCGCAGGACATCGATGTGGTGATTCCGATCCCCGATTCCAGCCGGCCGTACGCGCTGGAGCTGGCCAACAGCCTCGGGCTCAAGTATCGCGAGGGCTTTGTCAAGAACCGCTACATCGGCCGCACGTTCATCATGCCCGGCCAGGCGATACGCCAGAAATCGGTCCGGCAAAAGCTCAATACCATCGATGTCGAGTTCAAAGACAAGGTCGTGTTGCTGGTCGATGATTCGATCGTGCGCGGAACGACCAGCAATCGCATCGTGCAGATGGCGCGCGATGCCGGCGCGCGCAAGGTCTACTTCGCGTCGGCATCGCCACCGGTGCGCTATCAGAACGTCTACGGGATCGATATGCCCAACCAGGACGAGCTGATCGCGCATACCCGCGACGAGGCCGCGATCGGCCGCGAAATCGGCGCCGATCTGCTGATTTACCAGGAGCTGGATGCGCTCAAGCGCGCGGTCACCAAGGCCAACCCGGCGCTGACCGAATTTGAGGCCTCATGCTTCGACGGCAACTACATCACTGGCGACGTGACAGTCGACTACCTGTCGCGCGTGGCCGGCGAGCGCGATCCGGATCGTGGCCAGACCGACGAGAGCGCGGACGCGAACGAGGAGTTGTCGCTCGCCGGAAACTGAGCCGCCCGCGCGCGCAGCGCTAGGGATTGCGCTGCGGGCGACAGCAAATATTCCGTAAGCTTTTGCGCGCACGCCGGATTCCCGGCGGGGGAATTTTTGACAGCCCAGCCGCATTCCCGTATATTCCGAAGGCGCCGATTTGATTCAGCTTGCGGGCGCATTACAAATGCGGCTAAAGCGAGTTTGAGTGCAATCCATCGAACCCGTTTGGTATGACGCAAACGGGTTTTATTTTTTTTGGGATCGCAATGAACAACCAGGGTTTTACCACCACCATACTGCACGGCGACCGCCGGCGCGGCACCGAATTTGGCGCCACGCACGCGCCTATCCACCCGTCGGTGGCATTTGGCTATGAAACGGCGAATGATCTCGTTCGCGTGTTCCAGGGCGACGCGCCGGGCTACGTCTACGGGCGCCAGCACAATCCCACCGTCACCGCGCTGGAAGCGAAGGTTACCGCGATGGAGGATGGCACCGCGACCGTCTGCTTCGCCACCGGGATGGCGGCGATTGCGGCGATGCTCTGGGCACTGTTGAAGCGCGGCGACCATGTGGTGGTCAGCAGTTTCGTGTTCGGCAACACCAACAGTCTGTTCACCACGTTGAGCGAACTGGGTTGCGACGTCACGTTCGTCGATGCAACGGCTGCGGCGAATGTCGAAGCGGCGCTGCGGCCCGAGACGCGGATGGTCTTTGTCGAGACCATCGCCAATCCGCGCACCCAAATCGCTGACCTCGAAGGCATAGGCCGCCTGTGCACGCCGCGCAACATCGTGTACGTGGTCGACAACACAATGACTTCCCCAGCGTTGTTCCGGCCCAGGACCGTGGGCGCGGGCTTGGTCATCAATGCGCTGACCAAATACATCGGAGGCCATGGCAATGCGCTGGGTGGCGCCATCACCGCAACCGGTCTCTATGACTGGGCCAAGTACCCGCATATCCACGCCAGCTACAAAAAGGGCGATTCCCGCACGTGGGGCCTGACCCCGATCCGGAAAAAGGGTCTGCGCGATGCCGGTGGGACGCTTGCTGCCAATGCGGCGCATGCCATCGCTGTCGGCGCCGAGACGCTGGTGCTGCGGATGGAGCGGACTTGCAGCAACGCGCTGGCCGTTGCGCGCTTTCTGGCCGCGCATCCAAAAGTCGGCAAAGTCCATCATCCCGGACTGCCGGGGCATGCCCAGCATGCGCGCGCGGCAAGACTGTTCAAGGGCTATGGCGGACTGTTTGCCTTCGAGCTGGCCGCTGGTGTCGGTTGTTTCGAGTTGCTCGACGCGTTGAAGGTCGTGATCCTGTCGAGCAATCTGGGTGATACCAGGACGCTGGCGCTGCCCGCGGCGCACACCATCTTTTTCGAAATGGGCGCCGAGCGTCGCGCGTCGATGGGCATAGCCGATTCGCTGATCCGGGTTTCGATCGGGATCGAGGACGAGGCCGACCTGATCGAGGATTTCGCCCAGGCGCTGGAAGCCTGCAAGAGCCCAGGGAAAACCTAGCAGGCTGTTGCAAAGCTACTGCGGTGGCCATCTGCGTCGTTGCACGGTGCTCGAAATCCTCACGTACGACCAAGTACGCTCCGGTTTCTGCGCTCCGTGCGCCTGGCAGCTGGCCATCCTCGCTACGCTTTTCAACAGCCTGCTAGCCGCGTTCCATCGTCAAATTCCGACTTGCGTAGCGAACCGCAGCACGGGCTATTCGATGGTGTGCGCCACGCCGCCGCCGGCGTCGACTTCGAGGTAAGCCCCCGCATCCCGCCAGTCGGCAAGCACAATGCGCTCGCGATCGCGACCGTCGACCAAGTGGATATGCCGGGCCGGGCGATGCGTGTGACCATGAATCAGACGGGTCACGTCGTGACGCCGGAACGCGGTAGCAACGGTGTCCGCATTGACGTCCATGATGTCCATGTTCTTCCCTGATTTGGCCGCGTCGCTGCCCTCGCGCAGTTGCCGCGCCAGGTGCTTGCGCGCCGCCAGCGGCTGCCGGAGCAGTGCTTGTTGCCAGACCGGATTGCGCAGCTGCGCACGAAACTGCTGGTACGCGACATCGTCGGTGCACAACTGGTCGCCGTGCATTAGCAGCGTTCGAGTGCCGTGGAGATCAACCACCAGTTCTTCCGCCAGCAGCTTGCCACCCGTGGCGCGCGCAAATTCCGCGCCGAGCAGAAAATCCCGGTTGCCGTGCTGAAAGTAAAGCGG
>PLYG01000541.1 GCA_003153335.1 Betaproteobacteria bacterium
TGGGCGTGACCTGCGAGTCATGGGACGCGGCGCTGAAGAACACGCTGCGGCAGGCGCCCGACGTGATCCTGATCGGCGAAGTCCGCTCGCCGGAGACCATGGATCACGCGATCTCGTTCGCGGAAACGGGGCAGCTGTGTCTCGCAACGCTGCACGCGAACAACGCCAACCAGGCTATGGACCGGATTATCAACTTCTTCCCCGCCGAGCGCCGCCAGCAATTGCTGATGGACTTGTCGCTGAACGTCCGCGCGTTCATTTCGCAGCGCCTGGTGCCGCGGCGCGACGGCCAGGGCCGGGTTCCGGCTGTCGAGGTGATGCTGAACTCCCCGCTGGTTTCGGATCTGATCTTCAAGGGCGAGGTGAACGGCATCAAGGAAATCATGAAGCGCTCCCGTGAACTCGGCATGCAGACGTTCGACCAGGCGCTCTTCGAATTGTACGAAGGCGGAACCATCAGCTACGAAGACGCGTTGCGTAACGCCGACTCGCTCAATGACCTGCGGTTGCAGATCAAGCTGCACGGGCAGGAGGCAAAAGAGCGCAATGTGATGTCCGGGATCGAGCATCTGGGGATTGTCCAGTAGTTCAAAGGACAGAGGACAGAGAACAGAAGTTCGGCGCGCTCGGGGGAGGGCAGTTGGTTGGCTTCGTTGAGGCTTTCTCGCAATGGGCTTCAGGGTTCGATCCTTCGGTTCGGCTGCCATACCTGCGACGAAAAGCCGCATTGCTTGCCTGAGTGACGAATTGGGTAGTTCCCTGCGTGGTAATATCATCGCAAATGCCCCGGCCGAATCCTTCGTTTTCTGTCCTCTGACATCTGTCTTCTGCCATGGCTGGCCTCGACGCCAATACCCCCATCCCTACCGATATCAAGCTGCACCAGCAATCGCGGGTGATGGAAATCGCGTTCAAGAACGGTCGCCGGTTTGAGCTGCCATACGAGTATCTGCGCGTGTATTCACCATCGGCCGAAGTGCGCGGCCACGGCACCGGGCAGGGAGTGCTGCAAACGGGCAAGAAAAACGTGGGCATAGGCGAAATCGAAGCGGTCGGCCGCTATGCGGTGCGGCCGACTTTCACCGACGGCCACAATTCGGGCATTTACTCGTGGGAGTACCTGTTCATGCTGGGCGAGCGCCAGGAGCAGTTGTGGAACCAGTATCTCGAAAGCCTCAAAGAGGCGGGCGCGAGCCGCGAGTGAGTCGAACGATGGCCGAAACCGCAGACTTCGGATTCGAACAGGTCAGCCCGGCTGAAAAGACGCAACGCGTGCGCGGCGTCTTCGAGTCTGTTGCCGCCAAGTACGACGTGATGAACGACGTGATGTCGGCGGGCATGCACCGCCTGTGGAAACGCTTTGCGGTCGAGTTGGCCGGTGTGCGACCGGGCGCTCGGGTGTTGGACATTGCCGGAGGAACCGCCGACATGACCCGCTTGTTTTCCGACAAAGCGGGCCCAACTGGCGAAGTGTGGCTGACTGACATCAATGGGGCGATGCTCGCGGTCGGGCGCGACCGGATGCTTGATGCGGGGCGCAACGGCCCGGCGGCGCGGTGCGACGCGGAACGCCTGCCGTTTCCGGCCAACTATTTTGACGTGACGTGCATTGCATTCGGATTGCGCAACGTCACCCGCAAGGAAAACGCCCTGGCGGAAATGCGCCGGGTGCTCAAGCCGGGCGGCCGGGCCGTGGTCCTGGAGTTTTCGCGTATCGCCGCGCCGCTGCAGCCGGCTTACGACTGGTACAGCTTCAATGTGCTGCCGCGGATGGGCAAGCTGATTGCCGGCGACGAAGCGAGTTATCGCTATCTCGCCGAATCGATCAGAATGCATCCCGATCAGGAAACATTACAGGCGATGATGGAAGCGGCGGGTCTGGAACGGGTCGAATATTTCAATCTGGCCGCTGGTTTGGTGGCTGTCCACCGAGGATACAAATTCTGACGGCTGCGGTTGTGCTTGGAGGTTGAAGATGAAACGAACTATCTTGATGTTGGCGGCGGTGTGCTCGGCCGCTCTCCTGGTCAGCCTGGACGCCGATGCACGTCGCCTCGGAGGCGGCCGCAGTTTTGGCGCCCCGCGCGACACGGTGACACAACGGCAGGCCGCGCCCCAGCAAAGCGCTGTGCCAGCGCAGCCGGCCGCGCCGGCAAGCGCCGCCGCAGCGACCAAAGCGCCGGGTGCGGCGCCGGTGCCGGCGCCCCAGCCAGGCTGGAAGCGCTGGATGGGCCCCATTGCCGGCATTGCCGCAGGATTGGGTATCGCCGCGCTGATGTCGCACCTGGGACTGTCCGAAGCGTTCGGCAATTTCCTGTTGATCGCGCTGTTCGTCGTCGCGGCAATTATCATTTTCCGCCTGTTGTTCCGGCGGTCGCCGCCGCAGCCGCAGGGCCAGGGCATGCAATACGCGGGCGCCGGCTTGGGCGCAGGCGGTGGCCAGACGCCGGCCGGTTCCAACACGTCAGCGCCCATGTTTGGCGGCGCCGGCAATGCGATCGCCGATGCCGAGGCGCATGTGGCCCCATCGGCCAAGCCTTTCCCGCCGGGATTCGAGCCGGAACCGTTCGTGCAACAGGCCAAGCTCAACTTCGCGCGCCTGCAAGCGGCGTACGACCAGGCTGATACCTCGACGCTGCGCGAGGTGATGACACCCGAGATGTTTGCGGAAGTCGGGAACGATCTGGCCGCGCGCGCCACGCACCATCCGACTGAAATCGTCACCCTCGCCGTGGAGATTCTCGAAGTAACGACGGAGAACGGCTTCCATTGGGCGAGTGTGCGCTTCACCGGTCTGTTGCGCGAAGACGGCGCGGAGACCGCGCAGTCTTTCGACGAAGCGTGGAATCTGAAAAAGCCGGTCACCGGTGAAACCGGCTGGCTGCTCGCCGGGATCCAGCAACTGCAATAAGAGCATAGCGCCCCGTTCCCTCCCCGGCGTCGAAGGCGGAACCAGGCGGCGGAGCGGCGCGCAGCCATTGGCACATGTCCGCACCCTCCTTCGCCCGGTTCGCACGCCACGCCGCCAACGCTGCCTGGCGCGACGTCGATTGGGCGCGTGCGCAACTCCAACCCCACGCAGGCAAGACCCTGCGGGTTCAAATCTGGCCTCTGGCATTTGCCGGTTTCACGCTGCAAATCTCGCCTGACGGCGACTGGGACGACGCAACCGCAACTAGCGGACAACAGGCGGACGCGACCCTGCACCTCACGCCGGCAATGCTCCCACGCTTGGCAGCGGCGTTGGCAACCGCGCCGGACAAGCCGGGCGCCGCCATCGATCTGGACGGCGAATCCACGCTGGTTCAGACGCTGCGCGACCTCCTTGATGTGCTGCCGCTGGCGCTGGAAGAAAGACTGGCATCGCTGATTGGGCCGATCGCAGCGCACGGCAGCTCAAGGGCGATGCGGGCGCTGGCGTCGTGGCCGGGTTATGCCGCCGGGCGTATCGGCGCCGGTCTCGCCGCGTATCTGACCGAAGAAAGCGCTACCCTGCTCAAGCGCAGGACATTTGAAGCATTCGGGGACGAAGTGGCTGCGCTTCGGGAGCGCGTCGACCGTCTGGTCGAGGGCGCTTAAGACCGTGCAGTAACGCAGTACCCTCCGACCTCGCGTCGGCATTGCTGCTGGACGTCGAGCGCCCAGTGGTGCCGTTTACCGTAAAATGGAGGGGTGCGTCATTTCCTTCGCCTATTCAGGATCAGCCGCGTCGCGTTGCGCTACGGCTTCGATCAGCTTGCGCTGGAACGGGCGCCCGCGCTGCGCCGGCTGCTCGCAACGTTGCTGTTCTGGCGCGATTTGTCCGCGCCGCGCGGCGAGCGATTGCGGCTCGCACTGGAGGCCTTAGGCCCCATTTTTGTCAAGTTCGGGCAGGTGCTGTCCACGCGCCGCGACCTGCTGCCGACCGACATCGCCGACGAACTCGCCAAGCTGCAGGACCAGGTGCCCCCGTTTGCGGCCGACGAAGTCAACGCCACGCTGCTCCGGGCCTATGGTCGGCCGGTCGATGCGGTCTTCCGGAATTTCAATTTCGATGCGGCCGCCAGCGCGTCGGTCGCGCAGGTGCATTTCGCCGAATTGCCGCAGACCGACGGCGCCGGCACCTCCGTTGCCGTCAAAATCCTCCGCCCGGGCATCGCCGATGTGATTGCGCGTGACGTGGGGCTGTTGCGCGTGGCGGCGGGACTCGTCGAGCGGCTGTTTGCCGATGGCAAGCGGTTGCGGCCGCTGGAAGTCGTCGCCGAATTCGAGCGCCATCTCGAGGACGAACTCGACCTGATGCGCGAAGCGGCGAACTGCTCGCAGCTCAGGCGCAATTTCGCACGTTCAACGCTGCTGCTGGTGCCGCAAGTGCATTGGGATTGGTGCCGCACCGAAGTGATGGTGATGGAGCGCATGCACGGCGTGCCGGTGAGCCAGGTCGAGCGGCTGCGCGAAGCGGGCGTCGATATCCCACTGCTGGCCAGAACCGGCGTCGAGATCTTTTTCATGCAGGTGTTCCGCGATGGTTTTTTTCACGCCGACATGCATCCGGGCAATGTCCAGGTTTCGATCGATCCGGCGAACAAGGGCCGCTACATTGCCCTCGACTTCGGCATAATGGGCACGCTGTCCGATTCCGATAAGCAGTACCTGGCCATCAACTTTATCGCATTCTTCCGGCACGACTACCGGCGGGTGGCGAGCGCGCACATCGAATCGGGCTGGGTGCCCAAAGATACGCGGGTCGACGAGCTGGAGTCGGCGATTCGCGCGGTCTGCGAGCCGGTATTCGGCAAGCCGCTGAAGGACATTTCGCTGGGCATCGTGCTGCTGCAGTTGTTCCGCGCCTCGCGGCGCTTCAATGTCGAGATTCAGCCGCAGCTCGTGCTGCTGCAAAAGACGCTGCTCAATGTCGAAGGCCTGGGTCGGCAACTGTATCCGGAACTAGACTTGTGGCAGACGGCGAAGCCGTACCTGGAACGGTGGATGGAAAAACAGATCGGCCCCGAGGCGTTCTTCCGGCGCATGGAGCAGGAAGCGCCGTATTGGATCGACGTGGTGCCGCAACTGCCGCGGCTGCTCCTGCAGGCGCTCACCGAGCAATCGGCCGCGCAATCGACGCGCCAGACCCAGGCAAACAGTCGTGACCGGCTGTTCGTGAGGCTCAACATGCTGCTGCTTGTGGCCGGACTGATTGTGGTCTGCGCATTGATCATCTGGCGTTGATTGTTGCGTTCACGCGCGGCGTCTGCTGGCGCGTAGGGCGGTGGAATTTTGCTACAATCGATTTGTTTTACTCGCAGAAATCTCAACTCAAATCCGGTCTTCAAACTCGATGGCGCTACTGGAAATCAGGGATGTTGTCCGCCGTTTTGGAGACTTCGTCGCCGTCGATCGTGTCAGCCTCGATATCAACGCCGGCGAATTCTTCACCCTGCTGGGACCATCCGGCTGCGGCAAGACCACGCTATTGCGGCTGATCGCGGGATTCGATCTGCCCGACGAGGGCCGCATACTGCTCAATGGTGAGGACCTCGCCGGAAAACCTCCGGAGCACCGGCCGGTGCGGACCGTGTTTCAGAGCTACGCGCTGTTTCCGCACATGACGGTGGAAGGCAACGTCGCATTTCCGCTCAAGATGGCCAACGTGCCAGCCGCCGTAATTCCAGGCAAGGTGGCGGCGGCACTCGAAGATGTGCGGCTGAGCGGCTTCGGAAAGCGGCTGCCGCAGGAGTTGTCCGGAGGGCAGAAACAGCGCGTAGCGATAGCCCGGGCATTGGTGACGCATCCGCCGATGCTACTGCTCGACGAACCGCTGGCGGCGCTCGACGCCAAGCTGCGCG
>PLYG01000278.1 GCA_003153335.1 Betaproteobacteria bacterium
GCGGCGAAGCGCGGCGGCCGCTCGGGATGGCCGTGGTCGGAGGCCTGGTGGTATCGCAATTGCTGACGTTGTTCATCACGCCCGTCGTCTATGTGTACTTCGAGCAGCTGCAGCAATGGTGGACGCGCCGCCATCCGGATCCGAATCCGGAAGCGCTCCCTGTCTCGGCGGCGACCGCTGCGGCAGCCGACTGAGCCAGCGCCAATCCGGCCGGCGCTTTTTACGCCAGCAGTCTGGCGGCGCGCGAGCTGGGCGCCTTGCTGCGGGTCATCGACCGCATCGCGCCCGCATGCGGAACACAGAGCGCCCTGCGGCTGTTTTTTACGCCATTGCCCTGGAAGCTGGCCGGACGCCGCGCCGTGCCCAGCCNNAAATCACTGGTCCAAGGACAATATCCAGTGCATGAGTCTTCGCGCGTCCACTTCACTGATTTCGGATGCGTTGGACAACATGAACGGGTCGCGCACTTTGTTTTGCCAGTGACGACCGTCGGGGCTGGCGCCAGTTCCGCCTAACACAATGCGCGTGAGCCTGTCTTCGGCCTCTTTTTGGCCGCGGTATTTTCGGGCGATGTCTTTCCAGGCCGGGGCGAACGGCAGCAGTCGGTCCGCACTCGCTTTAGGCGACTCGATGCTGTGACAAAGCGAGCAGCTCTTGTCGTTGGCGAGATTGAGCATTTCTTCACGCAGCGCATCGGCGCCGTAGGCAAGCCGCTGACCGGCCGCTATAAAAAGCGCGGCAAATAAGACCCGCATTAGCTTGTTCCTGGTTAGGATGACAATTCCCGGTCTGCGATGGATCTACTGCCCAGCTTGCTGCGCCTTGGCCGTTTCTCTTTGCCACGAAGCATCGGGATCGTAGCGCTCGATGGTTTGCGCAACGGCCGCCGTATCGCGACCCAAGTCCTTGCTATAGACGTTGCCGTCGTGATTGACGATAAACGTCTTCACGCCTGATGCGCGATAGCGGGCGGGATAGGCGGCGAGCGCGAAGCCGCCGATCATCTTGCCTTTTGCGACGTAGTCCGTTGCCCCACCCGTGGCGTGCGGGCCTTGGGCGCGCAGTATCTGAAAATAGTAGCCGTGATAAGGCGCGGTGAGCGTCCCGGGCGTGTCTTCTTTCGCGGCTGCGGCAAACAGTGGCCCCATCGGACTGCGAGCTTCGCCTGGGGCGGCTTCCCAATAGAGCCCATCGTGCCTGTTCGGCGTGCTGACGAAGCGCTGCGCGTAGTCGTGCCCGCTATCCTGGTCGACGGACCTGAGTGCGTATTCGCGTTGTGCGTCGACGTAAGCAAGCGCCACTTGTATCGTCGACAGCTCATTGCGCCCGATGCGTCGCGCCAGCACTTCGTCGCGCCCGGCTTTGGCATCGAAATGCCATTGCCTGCCGGTCCTGACGAGCGGGAACGGAAACGGCCAACCGGTTTCGCCGAGCGCCAATGTGGCTTTGGCCTTACCTTGCAATTCGACATGAGCGGCGCGCTCGTACGCGGCAACGAAGCGCGCCCGCCCTTGCATGTCTTCCGCCGGATCGCCAGAGTCGATGATGCGCCCGCTGCCCGGGCCGAGCACGGCGTGCAGTGTCCCGGCGTCGTTCGCCTTGGCGGCATCGTACAAGGCCTTCACCGCGAGGTCGGGTGTTGCGAATAATCGAGGCGTGAGTTTCTCTGCGGGCCGCGGGTCGACAGCCAGCGCGGGCGTGACGACGGTGGCGAAGAGTGTGAGCACCAGACCGAGTGCGGCAGCCACCAGCGGATAGGCACGGGAGACGTTCATGATCGAGTCTTTGCGTTCGTGGCGAATGAATTCATATCAGCGGCGACGTTGACCTTGCGCCGGCGCCTGCCCGCCGCGGCCAGACGGAGCGCTCGGTTGTCCGCTCGGCCTGGGCGCCGGAGACGGCGGCGCGGACAAGCTTGCATGGCCGCGCAGCGAATAGCCTTGCACACTGCCTCGCGGCTCCGGCGACAGGGGTGACACGGCGCGCGGCGCTTGCGGGATGCCGATCGGCCGCGCGGGCTGCACGGTAAGCGGCCGCGTGCCCCCGCCTTGGAATCCGCGGTACTCCTGACGCTGGATGACGGCGCCCGGATTTGCCGGCAGGTAGCGCTCGCGCACATTAGTCGTCGGATAAGGCACGCCGATGCGATGCGCGGGATCGTGATGCCACGGGGTGGGTCTGTCGGGAGGAACCGAGCCAGGAGGACGCGGCGGCCGAACGTTGATCTGATGCCGACGCCAATCCGGATGCACATCGTGGAAATGGGCACGCCCGACGGCAGCGCCGATACCGAACGCGAAGCCCGTGGCGATGTAGGCGAACGGTCCGTAAATCGGCGGTGGTACCCATATGAACGGCGGATACCCGGGCCACCACCAGGGTCCGTACACAATGGCCGGATCATAAACCGGCACGTAGACCACATCGGGGTTGGTCGGCGCGATGTCGATCTCGCCGTCTTGCGTCGTGATCTGTTGCCGCTCGTCCGAGTACAGCGTGCCGGCGGACTGCGCTTTTTGCCGCAGCTTCTGCACGGTGTCCATCACGTCGGCTTGTTGGGCGAGGAAAGCGTCGCCCAGTTTCTGTGTCCAATCGAGGTTATCGTTCATCATCGCAACGGCGGAAGGGAACGCGGCGATCGCCTTCACGCTCGCATCCCACGACTCGTTCGCCAGTGCGCTGTCGAGCGCGCTGCCGGATAACCCGGGATGTTGTTGCAGCCAGCGCTGCACTTTCACCACTTCCAGGGGATACGTGGACGCCATCAGCACTTGGCTCAGGAGAGCGTCCGGATAGAGCGCCATCGGCGCCAGCAATTGATATAGTTCCGCTTGCGAATAGCGTGCGGGAACCGGCGCGGTTTCGGTTGGTAACGCGTTCTCGGTTTGCGCGACAGAAAATGCCGGCCAGAGCGTGACGCAAATCAATATGCCAAGAAAAAACGTGCGGTAACTGCGCATAGCCTGCTGTCCATGTAAGACGACGAATAATAGATGCATGATGCGACGATAAGTGGCGCGTGCATTGATCTTAGTCAACCGATCGCCCATTCCCTCCGCACAGGTTTGTATCAAGATGTGTCAGCCGCCGGGCTCGCGATTATCGCCGTCCCCAACAACTGTGCCCGCTCAGTCTAGTGATTTGCGGAAGCGCAGTACGGCGAGCGCAAACAAACCGAGGCCCAGCGCTGCCAGCGCCGCCATCTGCGGCCAGAGAACGCCGATGCCGACGCCCTTGAGATAAGTGGCACGGATGATGACCAGGAAATAGCGTAGCGGATCGAGGTAAGTGAGCCACTGCAAGGCATCGGGCATGCTCGAAATCGGGAAGCTGAACCCCGAGAGAATGAACATCGGGTTGAGCACGAAGAAGTTCGACGCAAAGGCCTGTTGCTGCGTCTTGCACAGGGTCGAAATCAAGAGTCCGATGGCGAGCACGCTGAGCAGGAAGAGGCAGGTTCCGAGCAGTAGCACCAGCGGATTGCCCTTGAAAGGTACCTGAAACCAGAGCATGCCGACCGCCGCCACGATCGACACTTCGAGCAGACCGATGAGAAAGAACGGCAGCGTCTTGCCGATGATGAACTCGATCGGCCGGATCGGTGTGACCAGAATCTGCTCGAGCGTCCCCACCTCGCGTTCGCGGACGATGGCAAAGGCGGTGAGGTTGACGATGGTAATCAGCGTCAGCGTGCCGATCACGCCAGGAACAAAGAACCAGCGGCTGTTGAGATTGGGGTTGTACCAGTAGCGCTCCTGCAGATTGACGTGCACCAGCGGCCGGCCGAGCGCACGGCCGGTGCGCTGTGCCAGGTCAAGCGCGTAAGCCTGGCCGAAGACGCCGGAAATCTGGCCGGCGTAACCGAGCGCGATCAGAGCGGTGTTGGAATTGGTGCCATCGAGCAACACTTGTAGCGGCGCGCTCTGTCCCTTGCGCAACAAACCGGCAAAACCCGGCGGCACGACGATGCCAAGCTGCGCCCTGCTGCTTTCGACCGCGTCCTGCACTTGCCGGCGCCCGGTCGCGATGGCGACGAGCTTGAAGCGGCTGCTATGGACAAAATCGGCTACCAGCGCCCGGCTCTCCTGCGTCTGGTCCTGATCGAGGATAACCGTCGCCACATTGAACACTTCGAAAGTCGCGGCGTAGCCGAACAGCACCATCTGGATCACTGGCGGCACCAACAGGCGGAAGCGCGCCGATTTGTCGCGCTTCAGTTCGAGGAACTCCTTTAGCAGTAGATGGTAGATGCGTCCGATCATGGCCGGCTCAATCGAGCGTCTTGCGGAAGGCGCGTGCCGCGAACACCACCATCACCATCGCGTACAGCGCCAGGCAAAGAATCGGCAACATAAGTTCGCCCCAGGGCGCGCCCTTGAGAAACAGCGCCTTGAGGATGGTCACGTAGTAGCGGCCGCTGACCAGGTAGGTGACCGCCTGTACCGCCGCCGGCATCTGATCGATCGGGAAGGCGAAACCGGAGAGCAGCGTCGTCGGCAACATGGTCAGCAACAGCGCCACCTGGCTCGCCCCGACCTGGCTGCGAATCGACACCGAGACATAGTAGCCGATGCATAGCACCACCGTGAGGAACAGCCCGGTGGTGAAGAAGAGCGCTGCCAGCGTGCCGCGGAACGGGACGGCGAACCAGAACACCGCCAGCGCCAGGCAGATACACGCGTCGACCATGCCGACGACGAAATACGGTAGCAGCTTGCCGAGCATCAACTCCATCGGCTCGATCGGCGTCGACACCAGCAGTTCCATCGTCCCACGCTCCCACTCACGGGCGATGGTGAGCGAGGTCAGTTGCGCGCCGACGATGGCCATCACCAGGGCCACGATCCCCGGTACGATGAAGTTGCGGCTCACCAGATCCTCGTTGAACCACACCCGCGCCTGCACCTCGACCGGCGTCAGTGTCTGTACGCTGCCACCTCTCTGCTGAATGAAGTCTAGCTGGACGTCGGCGGAATAGCCGGCGACGACAGCGCGGGCATAATTGGCGGCAAGGCTCGCAGTGTTCGAGTCGGTTGCATCGAGCAGCGCCTGCACGGTGCCCTCGCCGGTATCAGCGAGCCCCTTCGAAAATCCGGCGGGGATCACGACGGCGAGGCGGCAACGGCCGGTGTCGAGGGCGCGCCCGATCTCGGCGTAGCTGCCGGCGAGCCCTTGCAGCGCAAAATACGGTGAGGCTGCGAAACGGTGCAGCAAGCCCTGCGAGGCCTGGCTACCCTCGCGGTCGTAGGCGCAAAGCGGGATATTTTTAACATCGAGGTTGATGCCATAGCCAAGCATGAACATCTGCAGCAGCGGGATCAGCAGCGCGATCATCAGGCTGCGCGGATCGCGCACGATCTGCAGGCTCTCCTTGACGACGATCGCCTTGACCCGCCGCCATCTCACGACGCACCTCCCGCCTGCGGCGAACTGGCGCCGACCAGGTGCACAAAACTGTCTTCGAGCGACGGCTCGATTCGCCGCACGCGCACATTGGCAATTCCCGCCGCAGTCAAGCGTGCCAGCAGCTCGGGCGAACGCGCCGCGGCCTCATCCACCAGCGCGTGCAGCGCATTGCCGAACATCGCCACGTCAAGCACCCCGGGCGCTTTTTCGAGTTCGGCAGCGGCATCGCCAATGCGATCGCCTTCAAGCGCCAGCAGTTCGCCGCCGAGCGAGCGCTGTTTCAATTCCTGCGGCGTGCCGAGAGCGATCAGGCGGCCGCGGTTGATCAGCGCGATACGGTGGCAATACTCGGCTTCGTCCATGTAGTGTGTGCTTACCAGGACGCTGACGCCCTCTTCGCTGAGGGCGTGGATCAGATCCCAGAAGCGCCGGCGTGAGCCAGGATCGACCCCCGAGGTCGGTTCGTCGAGAAAGAGGATCGCCGGCCGATGCAGGATCGCGGCGCCGAGCGCGAGGCGCTGCTTCCACCCGCCGGCCAGGGTCGCGACGAGCGCATCCTCACGCCCGGCAAGACCCGCCATGTCGACTGCAAAATGCAGTCGCGCTGCAAAGTCGGCGCGCGGGACGCCGTAAATGCCGCCGAAGAAACGCAGGTTCTCGACCACACTCAAGTCGTTATAGAGCGAGAATTTCTGCGACATGTAACCGATGCGTCGGCGCACCGCCTCCGGGTCGCGCGCGACGTCGATACCGGCGACTAGCGCGCGGCCGGCACTGGGCCGCAGGAGGCCGCAGAGGATGCGGATCAGGGTCGATTTGCCGGCACCATTGGGGCCGATGAAGCCCATGATCTCGCCGCGCCCCACGGCGAAGCTCACGCCGTCGACGGCGACGAAATCGCCGAAGCGCTTGACCAGCCCGTCGACGACGATCTGCGCCTGGCTGTCGTTCGTCATCAGACCTGCTCCTTCACGCTCTCCTGCTCGAGTAGGGCGACGAACAGATCCTCGATGGTCGGCGCCACCTCGTCGATAGCGCTCACGGCAACGCCCGCTGCCGCCAGCGCCGCAGCGATCTGCGGCCGACGCTCGGCCCTATCGACGTGGACATGGACGCCAATACCGATCAGCAGCACGCCCTGCACCCCCGGCAGCGCGCTTACCGCATCGCGCGCCCGGCGCGGATCGGGGGCGACAATCTCGAGCATCGCCCCCGGCATGCGCGCCTTCAGCCCGGCCGGCGTGTCGCAGTACATCATCGCGCCCGCATGCAGCAAGGCGAGGCGGTCGCAGCGCTCGGCCTCGTCGAGATAGGCGGTGGATATCAGCATCGCCACGCCCTCGCTGCGCAGCGAGTAGAGGATTTGCCAGAACTCGCGCCGCGACAGCGGATCGACGCCGGTGGTGGGCTCGTCGAGAATCAACAGGTCGGGATCGTGGATCAGCGCGCA
>PLYG01000161.1 GCA_003153335.1 Betaproteobacteria bacterium
ATTGATCGCCGCTATCCATTCGGCATAGGTGCCGGTTAGGGCCCGCTTGAGCCCGATGCCGAACAGGCCGTCAACCACGAGGCCGCATTCGCTCAGCGCCGGCGGCGAGGACTGGGCCCTACCGCCGCCGGCGCGCCACCGGTCATGGGCATTGCGGGCCGCAGCCGGAAGACCTTCGGGTTCGGCGCAGAAAACGACAGTGACCGCGTAGCCCCATTCGCGCAAATGCCGCGCCACTACAAAGGCATCGCCACCGTTGTTTCCGGGTCCGGCAAATACCGTGACCGGATCGGCCACGCGCGGAGCAAGCAGTCGCGCCTGACCGGCCGCGGCGGCGCCGGCCAGTTCCATCAGTGGCGCATCCGCTGCCCGTTCCTCCAGGGCACGGATCGCGGCGGTGGTGCAGATCGGCTGGCTGTTCACGAGGCTGATTATAGAGTGCGCACGTCATTTCCGGGGCGGCGTCCTGTCGCAGGTCGGCAGGGCGGAAAACGCGCTGCTTCAGGGGACCGCGGTTGGACGATATACTGTGGCTTGCAAGTCCGGCCTGCACGCAACTGGCGCAGCGAATTTCAGCGTGTTACGGCGAGATTTTCACACTGTACAAGAAATGGTTCCAGTTGCCGATTCCGCCCAAGGGTACCAACCTCAACGTGCCGATGAATTTTCTGTTGCGCGACTCGTTCAAGGCGCCCTCCGACCGGTTCTTCAATTGACCGCGCCGTCACAGCGCGTTGCCCGCGCATTTCGCCCTGCAATGCCTGCCTCTCCGCCAGTCGCAAGATGACAGCACCCTTGCGGGTGGTGTTCGATACCAATGTCGCGCTGGCGCTCGAGGTTTTCGCCGATCCGCGGTTGCTGGCGCTGCGTGAGTGCTGGGATCGTGACGAACTGACGGCAATCGCCGACGACCAGACGCTGGCCGAATTCGACCGCGTGTTGCGTTATCCCGAATTGCGGCTGGACGAGGCCGCGGCTGCTGCTGCGGGCCGCCGCTACCGTGCGCGATGCACCATCATTTCCTGTAGCTCCGCTATCGAAAGCATGTTGCCCAGGTGCCGCGATCCGGACGACCAGAAGTTCCTGCAGCTCGCCCAGCGCGCAGGCGCCGACTGGCTGCTCACCCGCGACAAGGCTCTGCTGGCATTGCGGAAGTCGGTGCGTTTTCGCATCGCGCTGCCTGAATCGCTGCCGGCCGGCCGCCCCGGTGCCCTGGCCTAGACAACGGTCAGCGGAAACCTCTTCCGATCGACATCCGCGCCCACTAGCGGCTCCGGGTCGAAGCCGATGTCGCCGTCCGCGTAAGACGTGTCCTGCGTTTGCAGGTTGCGAAAATCGAACAGGGCGGGATCGGCCAAGTGCGAGGGCACGGCGTTCTGCATGGCCCGGAAAATATTTTCCACGCGGCCGGGAAACTTGCGCTCCCACTCGCGCAGCATCTCCTTGATCGCCTGACGCTGCAGGTTGGGCTGCGATCCGCAGAGATTGCAGGGAATGATGGGGAACTGCCGGAACAGGGCGAAGTCGATCAGGTCGCGCTCGTTGCAATAGGCGAGCGGCCGGATCACGATGTGCTTGCCATCGTCGGACACGAGCTTGGGCGACATCCCTTTCAACTTGCCGCCGTAGAACATGTTAAGGAACAGCGTCTCGGTCATGTCGTCGCGGTGATGTCCCAGCGCGATTCGGGTGGCGCCCAGTTCGGTCGCCACGCGATAGATCACGCCCCGGCGCAGCCGCGAGCAGAGGCCGCAGGTCGTCTTGCCGTCGGGAATCACGCGCTTGACGACGGTGTGGGTATCCTGTTCCGCGATATGAAACGGCACCCCGCGTGCGCGCAAATAATCGGGCAACACGTGCTCGGGAAAGCCTGGCTGCTTCTGGTCCAGATTGAACGCGATGACATCGAACTTGACCGGAGCGATGTCGCGCAAAGCCAGCAGCAGATCGAGCAGCGCGTAGCTGTCCTTGCCACCCGACAGGCATACCATCACCTTGTCGCCGGGGCCGATCATGTTGAAGTCGCCGATGGCGCGGCCGACCAGCCCGCGCAGGCGCTTGGCCAGCTTGTTGGCCTCGTATTCGGCTTTTTGCGTTTGACGCAGAGTGGGTTGCATCCAGCAATTTTAGCATCGGTTCGGCGCCCGGCTCGGGCGGCATGCGCTAAGCGATGCGCGGGATGCGCCGGCCTGTTTCCAGGGCCGGTGGCCTGGTCCAGCGTGGCCGCGCTATACTTTCCAATTCCGCACCCAGCTCTCCGCCCATGTCCGCCCCCACCGCCACGTTGCGCCAGGATTCGACTGTGATCGGTTTGGTCAGTCTCGGCCATGGCGCGAGCCATTTTTCCCAATTCCTGCTGCCGCCGCTGTTCCCGTTGCTCAAGGCCGAATTCAATGTGAGCTACGCCGAGCTCGGCTTGATGATGATGGTTTTATATGCCGTCTCCGGCGTGTTTCAGACCCCCGCCGGTTTTGCCGTGGATCGGTTTGGCGCGCGCCGCGTGCTGTTGTTCGGCATTGCGATGATTTCGCTGCCCGCACTGTTGATGGCCGTGGCGCCGAGCTTCTGGGTGCTGGTGCTGTGTGTCGTGCTGGCGGGGTTGGGCAACAGCGTGTTTCATCCAGCGGACTTCACGATCCTGAATTCGCGCATCGATCCGCACCGGCTGGGTCATGCGTTTTCGGTCCACGGCATCAGCGGCAGCCTCGGCTGGGCCGCTGCGCCATTGAGCATCACCGCGCTGGGGGCCGCGTTCGGCTGGCGCGGCGCCGTATTCACGGCGGGCGCCTGTGGTCTGGTGTTGCTGGGCGTGATGGTTGCGAGTCGCGGCATGCTGGCCACCGAGTTGGATTCCGCGGGCCGCGCAACGGATGGCAGCCGTCCACGCCGGGCGGCTGGCGGACTTGCGCCCCTGCTCACGTTGCCGGTCTGGCTATGCTTCGGCTATTTTCTCTTGATCGCAATGGCGCTCAGCGGCCTGCAAAGCTTTGGGATTCCGGCACTGATGGATTTTTCGCAGGTCACGTTGACCAACGCGACGATGGCGCTGACTTGCTACTTCCTGGGCAGTACGGTGGGGACGCTGGCCGGCGGATTTGCAGCGGGCTGGACCAAACGCCACGATCTGGTCGCTGCCGCGGGCATGTGCAGCGGCGCCGCGCTGTTCCTCCTTGTCGCGAGCGGACTGGTCGTGGCGTGGTGGGTGATTCCCGTGTTCGTGCTGGCCGGCTTCAGCTCCGGCATCACCGGACCATCGCGTGACCTCATTGTGCGCGGTGCGACGACCAAGGGCGCAACCGGCCGCGTTTACGGGTTCGTGTATTCCGGCCTCGACACCGGAGCGGCACTGGCTCCGGTGCTTCTCGGGTATTTGCTCGACCATGGCCATCCGGCCGGTGTCTTCATGTTCATCGGCATCGCGTTGCTGCTGGGCGTGGGAACGGTCATCCATGTACAGCAACGCACAGTCGCGGCGATACCCGCGCAATCGTCATAACACGCGGTCAATCGGTCGGCGGCGCGATCAGGGGCTGAGCACGCCGGCGTTCCTGCCACGCGAGCCAGACGCCGCCCGCGAGGATGATCGACATGCCCGCCATCGATACGGTGTCGGGGAATTGCCCGAACAGCAGCCACCCGAATCCCAGCGGCCACACCATTTGCAAATAGGCGAATGGGGTGAGAAGCGACGCCTGCGCCTGCAGAAACGCGGTGATCATGCACCAATGGCCCAGGCCCGCCAATACACCCAACAGCAGGAACAGCATGGCATCGCGGAATCCTGGCAATGAGTGCGGATCCAGAAACGGCAGCATGCCGCTGAATGCCACCGTGCCGACGATCCCGCTGTAGAACAACGTAGTGTACGCGGAGTCGCCCCTGAGCTTGCGCGTCAGGAGCTGATACACGGCGTTGGCCAACGCCATGCCCAGCATCAGCAACGCCGCCGGATGAAATGCCGCCGACCCGGGGCGGGTCACCAGCAACACGCCGGCGAAGCCGACGGCGACGGCCGCCCAGCGTGCGCGCGGGACCACTTCTCCCAGCAGCGGCCCGGCAAGCAGCACAATGAACATCGGGGCCAGGAACGATATGGCCGAGGCCTCCGCCAACGGCAGATAGCGGAGCGCGCCGAAGAAAGTGATGGTTGCTGCCAGCAGCAGCGACGAGCGCCCCAGTTGCAGCAATGGTTGCCGCGTACGCCAGAAGTCGCGCCCCACCTTGGCCCAGGCCAGAGGTACGACGATCAGCACGTGCCCCGCGCACCGTGCCCATACCACCCACCACACTGAATAGTCCTGCACCAGAATCTTGGCGGTGGCGTCGAGGGAACTGAGGAACAAGCCGGCCAGGATATAAAGCGGAATCGCTCGCGCGAGATGAGACGGGTGCGACATGATGGAACTGTACCATGGCGCCCGGTGACGCCTTGGCCGCCCCCAGTCTGGGCTTGTAATCCCCCGTATTCCGGGGCATCCTAGGCGCGAATGCGTGAAGCGCGCGGATCATGGAGGGTTGATGGTTGCATTGCCGTGGGTCAGGACAGCACTTCTGATCAGTGCAGCAGCGCTGGCGGGTAACGTGTGGGCGCAAGCTTATCCGGCGCAGGCAGTGAAACTCGTCGTGCCATTCGCGTCCGGGGGCGCCACCGATCTCCTGGCGCGCACCATCGGCCAGCGGCTGGCGGAGCGTCTCGGCCAGCCAGTGGTGATCGAGAACAAGCCCGGCGCCGGGACCACAATCGGCAACGCCGCCGTCGCCCAGGCAGCGCCCGACGGTTACACGCTGCTGTTCGCGCCCACCCCGTTCGTGATTTCGCAAGTGATATATCCCAAGCTGCCCTACGATCCGGCCAAGGCGTTCACGCCGGTGACGCTGCTCGCCGTGTCGCTGTTCATCCTGGTCGCGCATCCGGATGTCAGCGCCAGATCCGTTGCCGAATTGGTCGCGATGGCCAAGGCCAGGCCCGGCTCACTCGCTTTTGCGTCGGCCGGCAACGGCACGGTTCCGCATCTCGCGGGCGAATTGTTCAAGCTGCGCACGGGAGTCGTTCTGACCCATGTGCCGTACAAGGGCGGCGGGCCGGCGATCACCGATCTGGTCGGCGGACAGACCCAGTTGAAGTTTGCAACGCCGATCGAAGTGATGCAGCAGGTGCAGGCGGCCGGCTCAAGGTGCTCGCTACAACTGCGCCCAAACGGCTGCCCACTCTGCACGAGGTCCCGACCATCCAGGAGTCGGGCTATCCGGGGTTCGAAGTTTTCGCCTGGTTTGGCGTGCTGACGCCCTCGGGCACGCCCCGTGCCATCGTCGACAAGCTTGCCGGTGAATTGGGTAAGGTGGTGGATCTGCCCGACGTCAAGGAGAAGCTCGCCGGCCAGAGTGCCATTGTCCAGCTAAGGGCGGGCGATGAATTTGCCGCATTCATTGCGGCAGAAAAGACCAAGTGGGCCGCGGTGGTCAAGGCCTCCGGCGCCAAGATCGACTGAAGGCTGTTTCGACGAGGAGGACTCATGCACACCATCATTATCGCCAATCCCAAGGGCGGCAGCGGCAAGACCACCCTGGCTACCAATATTGCCGGCTGGCTGGCCGGAAAACGCCAGCGCGTAGTATTGGCGGATTTCGATGCGCAGCGGTCCTCGTCCCGGTGGCTCCTCCGCCGGTCGGAGCACCTGCCCAAGATCCTGGGCTGGACCCCGGACCAGAACAAGCGCGTAATGCTGGACGCGGAACCGCAATGGATGGTGATCGACCTCCCGGCAGGCATACATGGCGAGACGCTGCGCGACGCCGTCCGGCGCGCCGAGATCATCCTGGTGCCGGTGTCGCCCTCCGCGTTCGACATGGATGCAACCCGGACTTTTCTCGCAAAGTTGGCGGAGTACAAGGCGATCAAGGAAGGGTCCATCCATATCGGGCTGGTCGGCATGCGGGTAGACAGTCGCACGCGCAGCGCGATCGAGCTCGAGGAGTTCCTGAAGCAGTACGATTTTCCCTTTGTCACCAATCTGCGCGATACCCAGGGCTACGTTCACGCCGCGCGTGACGGTCTGTCGGTGTTCGACATGCCGCGCTCGCGCGTCGAGCAGGACTGGGAGCAGTGGCGGACGCTCACGCGCTGGATCGCCAGGCAGACAGCGAAGTAGCCGCGCCTGCACGAATCGGCCGGATCGCTCTCGAGCAAAGTGATCCGCCGCCGTCATCCGGATTCGCGCAGGATCCGGCGCTCAGGCACTTTCGTTTATTATTCGCTCCATGACCCATCCTTTCCATCACATTGTGTTTCTGGAGCGCGACTCCCTCGATGCGGTGGTCCGGCCGCCGGCGTTCGAGCACACATGGGCGGAACATGACCGGCTTGGTCCCGAACAGGTAGTCGCCGCGCTGGCCAACGCGACGATTGCCATCATCAACAAGACACCGCTGCGCGCCGAGACGCTATCGCGCCTGCCGCACTTGCAGTTCATCGCCTTCACGGCAACCGGCACCGACAACATCGATCTCGGCTGGTGCGCCCGCAACGGCATCGCCGTCTCGAATGTCCTGAACTACGCAGTACACACGGTCCCCGAGCATGCGTTTGCACTGATTCTGGCGTTGCGCCGCAGCTTGTTCGCATATTCCCGCGATGTTGCGGCAGGCCGCTGGCAGAAGGCAGAGCAGTTCTGCCTGTCAGGACATCCGATCAACGATATTTTCGGCAGCACCATGGGGATATTCGGGGAAGGTGCGCTGGGGCAGGGCGTGGCGACGCTCGCGCGCGGCTTCGGGATGCGGGTTCTCTTTGCCGACCATCCGCCACCCAAGGCATCGGACGTGAAGTTCACGCCGCTGGATCAGGTGCTGCGGGAAGCGGACATCGTCAGCCTGCACGCGCCGCTGACGCCGGCGACCCGCAACCTGATCGGCGCGCGCGAACTCGGCCTGATGAAAAAAAGCGCACTGCTGATCAATACCGCGCGCGGTTAANNCGGCCTGGTCGATGAACTGGCGCTCCGCGATGCACTGCTTAGCCGTGGCATTGCGGGCGCGGGATTCGACGTGCTCACCACGGAGCCACCCCGCGAGGGCAATCCGCTCCTGGAAATCGATCTTCCGAATTTCATTCTGACGCCCCACACGGCATGGGCCAGCCGCGAGGCGATGCAGGCGCTGGCGGACCAGCTGATCGACAACGTCGAGGCATTTGTCGCCGGGTCGCCGCGCAATCTGGTGACCTGAATCTCTTCGGGTCCAATTCCCCGC
>PLYG01000185.1 GCA_003153335.1 Betaproteobacteria bacterium
GGGGCACTTGCGTGTCCTTGAGGCCGTTGATCAGCAGCATCGGCGCGGAGGGCTGGCCTATCATGCCCGAGGTCACGAGCGACATCTTAGGGCCATAGGCGAGAAAGTCTTCCAGGTTCGATACCCCGTAAATCGCCGCCCGCGCTTCGAACAATTCGAACAGGTACTCGCGCGTACCCAGGGCCTTTTTCTGCCATTCCGGCTGGAAATACTCATGCGCCGGCCCGCCCTGGACAACGGCGCCGCGGATGCGGCCCTTTTCGGTGTACGCCAGCCGCGCCGCCCAATGCCCGCCCCAGGAACCACCGTAGACGACGACGCGCTTGGCGTCGAGGTCCGGCCGCTTCGCGACGTAGTCGAGCACCTGCGAAAACTCGCGCTCCGCGCCGGGCGCCGCGATCGTGAATGTCGACTGTCCGGTTCCGGGCATGTCGAGCGCCAGATACGCAACGCCATAGGCAAGGTAGAGATCATTGCGCAGCGCCGCGTTTTCCTTGCGCCCGTCGAGACCGCCGATGGTGATCACCAGCGGTGCGGGCCGGATGTTTTTCGGAACCCGCAAATAGCCGACGATCTGCTTGCCGTTGAACGGAATCCGCACGATTTCGACAGGCGGATCCTGCAGCTTTGCATAGTCGGCAAAGGCTGCGAGCGCCTGCTGGTAAGCCTTGACCTTGCCGGGCGAATTTTCGAGCGGGAAGCGCGCGAACAGGTAGTACTCGACCGCGTCGCGATACTGCCGGCTCGCCGCGCGTTTATCGGTAGCGGCCAGCGCCTTCCCCAACTCCAGGTGGCGATCTGCCACCGCGCTCCACACGGCGGCCCACTCGTCGCGATCCAGGCTCTTGAGGTTGCCGAGCGCTTCGCGCACTTCGATGGGATCCAGCGCCGCGACCGGATACGCCTTGCGTTCCGCGCGAACCTGCACCTCGTCTTTCAGCTCGTCCAGAGTGCGCGGCGGCGTGATTTGCGCGACGGCAATGCTGGCTGCGAGCGACGCGACGACGAGCAGTGCGATCGACAGGAGCGGCGCGCGCACGCGAATTTGACGGAGGATTGAATTCTTCATTGGTGCAGCGACGAAGCATACAAGAATCCGGGCACTAAGGAAACGAAACTTGCGCCTACATTTCGCGCCGCGCCACCACCCATGCGGCCAGCGCCGTCGCGATGGCGCAGCCCCAGATGGTCAACGGCAGCGGGTACGAGGAATCGATGAGCGCATAGCCCAGATAAAGGCCAATGGGAAATGCAAACAGCATCATGATGAATCCCGTCAGCGCCGACGCCGCGCCGGCCGCCTGCGGAAACGGCCCCACGGCACCGGATTGCGTGCACGGCTGGTGCATGCCGTGTCCGAAGTGATAAAGGCATTGCGGGAGCAGAATCGCCCAGGGGCTGTGCCAACCGATCAGCGCAAACAAGGCCAGCCCGGTTCCCCCGGCGAGGCTGAACCACCCGGCCATCCCGATGGTGCGGCGAACGCCGCGCAACGGCACCAACCGCCTACAGAGCAGCGTGCCCGCAATGTAAGCCAGCGCCGCCATGGCCATGAAGAGGCCGTATATCGGTCGCGATACCCCCCACTGCCCGACCATCACGAACGACGACCCGGCCAGAAATGCGTACAGGCCGGAATAGGTGAACGCGGACAACGCGGTATATTTGAGAAAGGTCGGGTGGCGCAGGATGGTCCACCAGGTGCGAAACATCGGGCCGATTCGCGTCGCATCGGGATTGCGCCGGGGCGTGGTCTCGGTATAGCGCCACAGCGCAAGCCCCAGCGCGCACGCGCTGAATACGCCAAGCAGTCCCATCGTGGCCCGCCATCCGGCCAGGGCCACGGCCGCGCCGCCGACAATGGGAGACAACACCGCGCAGATTCCCAAGCCCGTCAGCGCCCGCGCCAGCACCCGCGCGCCGTATTCGGGTTCGTACAGGTCGCGCAACACCGCGCGCGCGCAGACGATGGCTGCGGCCATGCCCGCACCCTGGATCCCGCGCGAGATCACCAGCCAGGTCATGCTGGGCGCCAGCGCATTGGCGATGCTGGCCGCGGTATAGAGCGACAGCCCAATAATCAGCACAGGACGGCGCCCAAAGCGATCGGCGAGCGGACCGCACACCAGTTGCGACAGCCCGAAGCACACGGTCAGCACGCCCAGCGTGAGCTGCGCGCCCGCGATGGTCGAAGCCAGCGACGCAGTCAACGTCGGCAGCGCCGGCAGATACAAGTCGGTGGTGAGCGGCTGAAAGCTCAGCAGGACCGTCAACAGCAGGATCGCCATGCCAGGCGAGAGCCGCCCGGGAGACGGTGGCGAGACGGAGGGTGCGGAGGCGGACATGCGAGGGTGTGGCCGACGGCCAAGCGTGACCGGCAGCGGATGCAGGATGTATTGCGTCTGTTGCGAATAGGCCTGACGAGTGTAGCATGCACCCCCTTGGGCGAATTTGGCGGGCGGGCCGGTTTGTAGCGCCGGATGCTTTTCATAATGCCGATGCCGCGCCCTTTCCCTTTTTCCAGAACAAACACCCATTGAATCGATAGCAGGACATGCCACTCATCACCTTGAAAGAGGCGTCGCTCGCCTACGGCCACTGGGCACTGCTGGATCATGCCGAGTTGCAGCTCGACCCGCGCGAACGCGTCGTATTGATCGGCCGCAATGGGACCGGCAAGACCACATTGTTCCGGGTGCTCGCCGGAGAAACCGCGCTGGACAGCGGCGAGATCTGGCGGGCGCCCGATGCGCGCATTGCCGCCGTGCCGCAGGAACCGGAATTTGGCGAGGGCCTGACCGTATACGCGGCGGTGGCCGAAGGCGTCGGCGCGACAAGCCGGTCGCTCGCGTCCTATCATGCGACCTCCGACGCGCTCACCCATGCGACCGATCCGGCGGCAATCGAGCGGCTGAGCGACGAGCTGTCCCGCTTCCAGGCCGAGATCGATCGCGCCCAGGCATGGTCGCTGGACAATCGGATCGAGGCAACGCTGACCGGGCTGGGTCTGGACGGCGAGCGGCTCGTCTCCGAACTCTCCGGCGGCTGGAAAAAACGCGTCGCGCTGGGCCGCGCGCTGGTGTCCGATCCGACGGTGCTGCTGCTCGATGAGCCGACCAATCACCTGGATGTCGAAGGCATCACCTGGCTGGAAAACGTATTGCTCGAGTTTGGCGGCGCGGTGGTGTGCATTACCCATGACCGGCGCTTTCTCGACGCGATCGCCACGCGCATCGTCGAACTCGACCGCGGGACTCTGCGCAGTTATCCCGGCCGGTATGAGGACTATCGCGAGCAAAAGCGGCAGCAGATGGAGTACGAGTCCACGATGCAGGCCAAGGCCGACAAGTTTCTCGCCGAGGAGGAGGTCTGGATACGCAAGGGCGTCGAGGCGCGGCGTACCCGCAATGCGGGCCGCGTGCTGCGCCTGGAGCGGTTGCGCGCGCTGCGCGCCCAGCGGCGCGACCGGATTGGCAGGGTGGCGTTGCGTGTCGATCGCGGCGAGACCAGCGGCAAGCTGGTGGCGGAACTCGACGACGTGAGCAAGAGCTACGATGGCCGCGTGATCATCGATCACTTCACCACAAGGCTGATCCGCGGCGACAAGGTCGGGCTGATCGGACCGAACGGCTGCGGCAAGACCACGCTGCTGAAGCTCATTCTCGGGGAGATCGCACCCGACAGCGGCACGGTCGTCCGCGGCACCAATCTGCAAGTAGCTTACTTCGACCAGATGCGCGAGGCGCTCGACCCCGAAGCGACACTCGCCGACACCATCAGTCCCGGCTCCGACACCATCGAAATCGGCGGTGTGAAAAAACACATCATGTCGTATCTCGACGATTTCCTGTTCAACCCCGCGCGGGTGAGGTCGCCGGTGAAATCGCTCTCCGGCGGCGAGCGTAACCGCCTGTTGCTCGCACGCCTGTTCGCGCGGCCCGCCAATGTGCTGGTGCTCGATGAGCCGACGAACGATCTCGACATCGATACGCTGGAGTTGCTCGAGGATTTGCTACAGGACTATCCGGGCACTGTGTTCCTGGTCAGCCACGACCGCGCGTTTCTGGACAACGTGGTGACCCAGGTCATCGCATTCGAGCCCGACGGCGTGCTGCGCGAGTATCCGGGCGGCTACAGCGACTGGGAAGCAGCGCAGGTGCGGATGAAGGAGCAGGCCGAAACGAAACGCGATGCGGCGCGGGTGGCTGGCGCAGCGGCAGCCCCGCCGCCGACTCCACGCGCAATGGCGCCCGCGCGCCCCAAGGCCGGCATGGCGAAACTGTCGTTCCGGGAAAAGCAGGAGCTGGACGGTCTGCCGCTGAAAATCGAACAACTCGAGGCGAAAATCGTGGCCGTCCAAATGAAGCTCGCAGACCCGGACTTTTATTCGCGCGCAGCCGACGTGGTTAAAACTGCGCAACTTGAGCTCAGGGCGCATGAAATCGAGGCCGCGGCCGCTTATGCACGGTGGGAGGCGCTGGAGGCGAGGCGATAGGTTTGGCACGCCGCCCTCATCACTCGGTCTACGTCGTCGAGCTCTCGAAGGCCGTGCTCGACGAGCCCCGCTTTCGCAAGAGCAATCCGGACTACAGGGCGGGCAAGCCTTGCGTCTATGTCGGGATGACCGGGCTCTCGCCCGATGTGCGTTTGGACAAGCACAAGGCCGGCATTCAGGCCAATCGCTTTGTTCAGCAATATGGACTGCGCCTGTTGCCGCACCTGTACGAGCCCTACAATCCGATGCGCTACGACGAAGCACGGGACATGGAAGTGGAGATTGCGATCGACTTGCGCGAGGGCGGCTACGGGGTGTGGCAGGCATAGCTCGGTCCAGGTCGCGCGCCGCCGCAATCATTCCTGTCCCGCATCGGAACACGACGATTTGACGTGACCGGCAATCCGTAAGAGACTTGCCGTTCGCCGCGCCCGGATCATCTTCGATGTCCATCCAGACAGGAAGCACCATGCCAGACGAGCCACTAACTTCCAGCGTCGCCGAATGGACCCGCGCGGTCGAACTCGATCGACTGCGGCCATCGCGCCCCATCGCCGTGAAACTCCATGGCAAACATGTCGCGCTGTTCCTGCATCAAGGCGAAATTTTTGCCTGCAATAACCGCTGCCCGCACGAGGGCTATCCGCTGGTCGAGGGCACGCTCGACGCCGACTGCGTGCTGACCTGCAACTGGCACAACTGGAAGTTCGATCTGAAGACCGGCGCTACGCTCTACGGCGGCGACAACCTGCGCATCTATCCGGCGAAAGTTGAGGATGGCGTCGTATGGCTGGATACACGGGATCCACCGGCCGCTGCGCGAATAGAAGAGGCGCTCGGGCATCTCGACCAGGCGATGGTCGAGTACGACACCGCCCGCATCGCGCGCGAACTGGCGCGCCTGGCCAAAGCGGGTGCGGCGCCCGCAGTGGCGCTGGTGCGCGTCATACACGCTACGCACGAGCGGCTGCGCGATGGGATGACTCACGCCTACGCCGCGGCCGAAGCATGGCTGCGCCTGCGCGACACGCTCTCCAGCGAAACGCAGCGCCTCGCCTGCGCCACCGAAGCGCTGGCTCATATCGCATTCGACACGCTGCGCGAAAAGATCTATCCGTTCACCGCCGAGTGTGCACCGTGGACTGCCGAGGGCTTTGCTGCGGCGGTCGAATCACAGAACGAGGACGCCGCTGCCGCGCTGCTCAACGGAGCGTTCGCGCATGGGCTGCATTTTGCCGACCTCGAACCCACGCTGGCCGAAGCGGCGCTGGCGCATTACAACGACTTCGGCCATTCGCTGATTTACCTGATGCATGTGCGGCGGCTGATCGAGCGGTTGGGACCCGAGGTGGCAAAGCCGCTGTCGCTGGCATGGTTGCGGTCCCTGATCTACGCAACGCGCGAGGATCTGCTGCCCGATTTTCGCGGCTATGCCGATGCTCTTGCGGCGTGGCCTGCCAACGGGCGACCAGGCGGCACGCCTCCCGGCGCCGATGCGTTCGAGGGGCAATCAGCGCGCCAGGTGCTGGACGTGACACTCGCTGCCGCCGGCAACGCGCCGCTCGACATTTACTTTCCGCTAATGGAAGCATCCGCGCGCCACTTGCTGCGCTTCGATGAACGGCATGCGCTGCGCACCGACAACAGCGTGGCGGACAACGTGGGTTGGCTCGACTTCAGCCATGCCCTCACCTTCGGTCGCTCGCTGCGCCAGCAATGCGCGCGCCAGCCGCATCTGTGGCCTCAGGGTTTGCTACAACTCGCGTTGTTTGTCGGACGCAATAGCGTGTATCTCGATCCGAACGTGCCAGCGCAGGCGGCGATCCGGGAGTGGGCGGTCACCGACGAAGCGGCGTTTCACGAACGCGCTATTGCCGCAATTGTCGATCATGGGACCGGACTGCCGATCTTTCATGCGCACTGGTTGAAGACCTGGAGCGCCGTGCGCGAGGAAGTCGCGGCCGGATTGCCCGCCGGTGCGCGTGTCGCGATGCTGGCCGCCGTGAACCGGCTGCTCGCCGTGCGTTTCAAGCAGCGGCACACGCTGCGCACCGCGCATCAGGCGCTGGGGTTTGTCGGGAAGGAAGATTGAAATGATGCGCAATGTTCTGCCTAAATTGTTGATGCTGGTTGCGACCGGTTTCTGCGCAAACTCGCCTGCATTCGCGCAGACGTTCCCTTCGAAACCGGTGAAGATTTCTGCGCCGTACTCGGCCGGCGCCGCGCCGGCTGTCTTTACGCGGGTCATCGCGGACAAGCTGGCCCGTGCGTGGTCGCAACCGGTCATTGTCGATGCGCGGCCCGGGGCAAGCGGCTTTATCGCTATCGAGGCGATAAAGAACGCCGTACCCGATGGCCACGAGTTGCTGGTCGTGAGCAACGCGCACGTGGCAATCAATCCCTCGCTGTACAAGAAACTACCCTACGATCCGCAAAAGGACTTTGTGCCAGTCGCGATGTTCTATCACACGCCGTTCTTCGTTGCCGTGGCCGCGTCCGGGCCCTACCCCAACGTGAGTGCGCTCATCGCCGCCGCCAAAGCCAATCCGGGTGCGGTCTCGTACGGCTCATCGTACGTAGGCAGCCCGTCGCACCTGGGCAGCGCGGAGTT
Source organism: Betaproteobacteria bacterium (assembly GCA_003153335.1). Classification (GTDB taxonomy): domain Bacteria; phylum Pseudomonadota; class Gammaproteobacteria; order Burkholderiales; family Casimicrobiaceae; genus PALSA-1005. The sequence continues at coordinate 7,107 of PLYG01000185.1, forward strand.
CGAGTTTCTCACCGGAACGAAAATGATCCATGCACCCTACAAGGACCAGTCGCAAATGTACGTGGGCATCGCCAGTGGCGACATCGGCTGGGCGTTTACCACGCTCGGCTCCGCGTTACCGCTGCTCCAGGCGGGGCGCCTCAAGCTCATCGCCATCGCCGCCCCGCAGCGGGCCAGGTTATTGCCCGACATCCCGACGATGGCGGAGGCGGGCGGCCCGCCAGGCATGGTCGTCGGTGCGTGGCTGGCGATAATGGCGCCGCGCGGAACGCCCCCGGAGGTCGTGCGCAAGATCAACTTGGAGGTGAACAGGGCGCTGGCCGATCCTGACGTCGTTCAACAGCTGCAGAATTTTGGCTTCGAGGCGGCGCCGGAAACGCCCGAGCAGCTCGCCGAGGAAATTCGCGCCGACGCAAAGAAATTCGCCGATCTCGTGCGCCGCACTGGCGCGACCGCTGACTGAGCCGATAACTACCCGCCCAGCGGCCGCAGCAGCGCAACCGCCGCATAGTATTCCCAAGCGCGTTCCACTATGGGCTGTGAGAGCTGATCGCGGACGCGTTCGGCTTCCTCGGTAGAGTACGCGCGGATTCGCGTCGCATCGCCGCCGGCCGCGGCAAGCATGCGCAATTGCAGGCCGGCACTCTCCTCCAGGAAACACGCCGCGATGGTCGCTGTGCGCACGTCAGGGGCTACGGTGGTGATGCCGTGGCCGCGCATCATGACCGCGGTGTGGGAGGCCAGGTGCTGCGCCAGCAGATCGCCCAGTGCGCGCGAGCGAATGAGGCCGACGCGTTCGTACTCGGCAACGCCGTCGACGAACGCACCCCCCTGGTTGTGGACAATACGATGGGGTTGCCCAATCTGGGTGAGGCAAACGCAGGCAGGTGGATGCGCGTGCACGACGCTCCCGACGTCCGGGCGCGCGGCGTAGGCGCGGGCGTGAATCCAGTGTTCGCTGTTCGGCGTGCCGTCGCCCGAGAGTACGTTGCCGTCGGTGTCCAGGACCAGCAGCGTGTCCTCATCGGCGAGTCCAGGCGAACGGCGCGCCGGCAACAGGAATGCACTCGTGCCCGGGATGCGCGCGCTGACGTGGCCGAAGGCATTCGAGAGTCCGAAGCGCTCGATGATCCGGTTGGCGAGCGCTACCTCGCGGCGAAGCAAAGGCTCGACGTCCAACTTTATTTCTTCATGTTTGACGGCAGCTTCACGACGACATCGTTGCTGGATGCAGTGTCGTCCTGCGTGGACTTGGCTCCGCTCACGGGACTATCCAACACACCTTTGGTCCCGAGCGGCGACTTGACGGCTGTCCCAATGCCGGAGCTGCCAGTTGCACTCGTGTCCGTGGTGGTCTTCGGCTTCAACAGCTGCGACTGACCGACCGGCAGGATGCCTCCAGGGTTCAGGACGGAGCTCGCGCCCGACTTGGGCTTGATTGCGCCCAGGTCGAGACTGCTAGGTGGCGGATCGCCCGCTGCCGCGCGCGCCGTCATTACGGCGGCAACCAGCAAACATGCGGTGGCGGCGAGTATGCAGGCCTTCGGATTCATGGCACCTCCTCAACGTGATCATGCTTGCCGCTAGTCTAGTCGATTTGATGGGCAGGCGGCGAACTCACATGCTCCGCCGGTATTGTCCCCCTACCTCGAATAACGCATTCGTGATCTGACCCAGCGAGCAAACACGGGTCGCCTCCATCAGTTCGGCAAACACATTGCCGCCCTGCATCGCGACCGTCTTCAGCTTCGCCAGCGCCGCCGGCGCCTTGGCGGCATTGCGTTGATGAAAATCCTTCAGCCGCTGTAACTGCGACTGCTTTTCCTCATCGGTCGACCGGGCGAGTTCAAGCTTGTCCGGCACGATTTCGCCGTGCGGATTACGGAACGTGTTGACGCCGATGATCGGGTACGAGCCGTCGTGCTTCTTGTGCTCGTAGGTCATTGACTCTTCCTGGATCTTGCCGCGCTGGTAACCGGTTTCCATCGCGCCGAGCACGCCGCCGCGTTCGCTGATCGCTTCGAACTCTTTCAGCACCGCCTCTTCGACCAGATCGGTCAGTTCGTCGATGATGAACGCGCCCTGGTTCGGGTTTTCGTTCTTGGCCAGCCCCCATTCGCGGTTGATGATGAGCTGGATCGCGATCGCGCGGCGCACGCTCTCGTCGGTCGGCGTGGTGATCGCTTCGTCGAAGGCGTTGGTGTGCA
>PLYG01000543.1 GCA_003153335.1 Betaproteobacteria bacterium
GCCAGCGCGGTTTCCAGTTCCGCCGCAGTCTGCACGCGTCGGTACGTCGGGTCGAACCCACCACGGCGGAGGGCCCGCAGCGCCAGCTTCGCGTCGTCTTCGGAGTCCTCGATGATCAGGACTTTGACCGGCTTGTTCACGCGGTATGGCGCCCCGGCGGGGGTTGATTCGTCATCAACCAATAGATGCCGAGAACCTTTACCGCCTCCTGGAACTCGGCGAAGTCGACGGGCTTGCGCACGTAACTGTTCGCACCCAGGGAGTAGCCCTGGACCAGGTCCTGCTCCTCTTTGGACGAAGTCAGGATCACCACCGGAATGAGCCTGGTCCGCTCGTCGCCGCGCACCGCCTTCAGTACGCCCAGGCCGTCGAGCTTGGGGAGTTTCAGGTCGAGAATGATAAGCGTCGGCGGCGGCTTCCCGGCGCGCTCGGCGTAGGCGCCCCGCGCAAACAGGAAGTCGAGTGCTTCGACGCCGTCCCGGGCCACGACGATCGGGTTCAGCATGTTGTTGCGTTTGAACGCGCGCAGCGTCAGCTTCGCGTCGTCCGGATTGTNNCCTTCCTTCGCCTCAGCCCAGATTTTCCCGTCGTGCCGGCGGATGATCCGCTGGACGATCGCCAGGCCGATCCCGGTGCCGGGAAAATCGTCAACGTGGTGCAGGCGCTGGAACGCGCCGAAAAGGTTGTCCGCGTGCGCCATGTCGAAACCCACGCCGTTGTCAGCGACGAAATACACCGTCTTTGCGTCGCGTTCCAGCGCGCCGACGCGAATCACCGGCCTCGCCGTCTTGCCGGTAAACTTCCAGGCGTTCTGGAGCAGGTTTTGCATGGCGATCCTAATCAGCGCCGGGTCGGCCCAGACGCTCAAGCCGGCCTCGATTGCCCATTCCACGGACCGGCCGGAGGGCTCCCGGTCCAGGGCATCGGCGATCTCGCGCGCGATCGCGGAGAGGTCGACCCGCGTCAGGTTAAGCTCGGCGCGTGTCACCTGGGATAGCCGGAGCAGGTCGTCGATGATGTAGCCCATGCGCTGGCTCGCGGCGNNACCGAATAGCTGAATGCTTTCAGCTCCTCGTTCAACTCGGCGAGATCCTGGTTGCTGCGCTCGATTTGCGCAAACGACTTCCGCAGCGATTGGGTCATGGCGTCGAAATGCTCCGACAGCTCGCCGATCTCGTCGTCGCCGCGTATGCCGAGAATAAACTCCAAATTGCCCGCGGCAACCTGCCGCGTAGCCTGCTGGAGTCGGGCGATCGGCGCGAGCACGTCGCGGCGGAGAAACCATGACGCGCCGACTATGCTCGACGCGATCAGCGCGAGTCCCGCGAGGATCACGATCATCACCNNTGGTAGGTCAGCAGTTGGCTGAGCAGTTGCGCCTCGAATCGCCGGCTCGCATCGTCCAATGGGGCGTCCTCTCGGTCTCCACCGCGCGCCGCTGTGAGCTCGGCGAAGAGACGCCGCCCTGCCGCCTGTTTTTTGCGCAAACCCGCGAGGATTTCCATTTGCGCCGGTTGCGCGAACCGAACATTCGCGATATGCCGGTCGACACGGTCCGACACCGCGTCCCACTGCACCCGCGCCCGCTCATTGTGATATAGGCGGTACTCGAAGGTGACCAGCCTCAGCTCGGTGAGCCCGCGCGCGATTTCACTCGTCACTCGGCGCTGGCGGTTCGCGTTCTCGACCTCCGAGTATGTCCACCAGACCATCGCGGCAATGATGCCGATCGCCGCGAGCCCCATGCCGGTTACGAGCCGTTCTTTGCTGCGGATTTTCATGCGCGGGCCCGGCGCTAACGCAACACCGTCACGCGTTCGGGCTCGACGGCCAGCAGCGCGTCGAGGTACAGGTGCGGCAGGAAATTGGGAACAGGCCCGCTGCGGGCGTAGCCGCGCGCCATGGCCCAGCGCGCCTCGTCCTCAAGGGTGATCAGTTGCGATTGCAGCAGGTTGAGCCTGAAGTCGAACTGCTTCCATGTCGGTCGCAATGCGTCGACGTCGATCTTCAGCCACGCGACGACGAGGTTCAGCGTTTCTTCCGGATGGGACCGCATGAACTGCTCCGCCTTCAACATCGCCCGCACGAGTTTCTCGATCGCATTGGCATGCCCTTTCAGGAATTCGCTGCGGCCGANNTCCGGCGGCAGGTCCACCAGCGCGATCGAATCGGGCGGAAGTTTGTGTCTGATGAGGAACGCCCACAGGAAGTACGAACCGCTGGTGCCAAAGCTGACCCCGATTTTCTTGCCTGCCAGGTCGTGTGCCGCGGCGATCGCATGGTCTCGCCGCGCGATGATCGCGTGATCGTTCGAAACACTGACCAGGCTGGCAACCATTCCGAGAGAATCGTTTTTCATGACCGCGATGACGAACGGCACGTCCGCCGCGACCGCGAGGTCGGCCGTGCCCTGAAGCACGTCGCCTATCGCCGCCACACCGTAACTCACCGGCAGGATTGATACGTCGAGCCCTTCGTCGGCGAAATATCCCTTCGCCGCCGCGACGTGCACGAGCGCGGCGTGCGGCAGCACGGGTAGCGCGATGCGCAGCTTTTCGGCCGGGACATTCCGCGTGAGAGGCTGGCCTCGCGTGCCCAGGTAACCGAGGCCGAGAATGATCGCTGCCAAAGCCGCGCCGCCGATGACGACGGGCAGCTTGACCGTCAGCCTCATCGCGTTTCCTTCAACACCTCGGCAAGCAGCGTGTCATCGTGCAACCGGCGCGTATCGACCGGCCGCTGGAGTATGCCGGCCCGCAGCAGCACCTGTTGGGTGTGGTCGAGCAGCGCCGGGTCGGTGCGAGCGTCCAAGGGCACGTGGAGAAATTTGACCTTCTTGACAACCTCCGCGCTGAGGTTCAACCGCCTGGCCAGCACCAGCCGCACCTCATCGGGGTGGTCGTTAATCCACCTGGCGGCCGCCAGGTGGGCGCGCAGGAACGCTTTCACGCCATCCGGGTTGCGGCGGCGGAACTCGGCGCTGAAGACGATCGACGTGAACACCGTGCGCTCGAACGGCGGCCCGCTGACGCCCGGATGCTCCGGGTCGGCGAAATTGTTGACCGCTACCGCCACCGCCTTGTCAGGGATCAGCCCGCGCTCGACCGCCGCGAACAGCGGCGCGATTCCAACCCCTGGGCACATGTCGATGGTGCCGGCGACCATCGCGTCTATCGCTGCCGCCCCGCCCGAGTACGATGTTTCCTCAAACCTCAGGCCGTTCTCCTTGTCGAACCCCTGCTCCTGTATGACGACATAGGGCAGGAGGTCCTGCGTCTGGAACACCCCTACGCGAAGCGTGACGGGCGGCGCGTGCCGAGGTACTTCACACCCGGCGAGAGCGACGGCGAGGACCGCGACCGATATCCATGCTTTTCGGTTCATCCGCGTACCCCCGGGTAATTGCGAGTCAAGCGCTTAAATACGCCCGCTGGCCCTGCCGTCAGGGACATTAGGCAGGCAAGCCCCCCGCCGCAAACGCGGCGGCGGCAAGTGAGATCGCGAGCGTCATTCATTGCGGGTCCCCATGTCCACCGCCGGAAGGCCCACGACCCAACGCACGGCTCACCGTGGGCAACAGCTCCCGGTAAACCTTGTCCTTGGTGATGTAGGCGAAAGCGCCCGCCACATGCGCCCGTTCGACGTAGGCCGCAACGGCGTGCTGCGAAACGATGATGACTTCGGTTTCGGGCAGCATTGCCCTGATCTGCGCGGTGAGCTCGATGCCGTTGGCGTCGGAGAGCGCCACGTCCATCAACACCAGCCGCGGGCGGCTGCTGCGGCACAGTTCCAGCGCGCGCGCGCCGTCGGCCGCCTCCATGATGGCGGCGTCCGGGTACGCGGACTGCACGTATTCCACCAGCGTCCGTCGCATGACGTCCTGGTCTTCGACGATCAGCATGGCGAGTCTTCGCTCCATTTGCGACAACCTTGCCTCCGCAAATCAGACCGCCTGCCGCAGCGGCGCGCGATAAAGTATGGTTGGTGCGCTGCCTTCTTCCCCAAAGTGAACTCTAGCGGTCAGGCAACGCGCGGTCTGTCAAGAAATCTTGACAGTTGCTGTAGGGAAATCTCTATTCCCGATTAAATCGGGCCAGGGGTGGGAGGGGAAGGCGGGGGGATGAGGAATGAATGGCGCAGGCTTGCTGCAAACTGCCGACCGATCACTGTTGGCCCACGACCCACCAGCGACGACCCGCTAATCGAGCGTCGTCAGCCCGTGCTGGATCGCGAATTTTACCAGTCCGGGAACATCGTTGATCTGCAGCTTGTGCATGAGGCGGCTGCGGTAGGTGTCCACGGTCTTGGGCGAAAGACTTAACTTCCCTGCAATCTCGACGCTCGAGTGGCCCTCCACGACAAGTTGCAGGATTTCACGCTCGCGCTTGCTGAGATTGTCGAGGGGGTTGGGGCTGCTGCGCCGCGCGACTTGTTCGGCGAGGACGTCGGCGATTTTCTTGCAATGGTAGCGTTCCCCCGCATGCACGGCGCGCACCGCGTTGACAATTTCGCTGGCGGCGTTCTCCTTCAGTAGGTAACCGCGCGCGCCGGCCTCCAGTGCGTCGAAGATATAATCGGGCGTGGAGTGCATGGAGAGAATCACCACTCGGGTTTCAGGCGACCATTCCCGTATCTGCCGCGTTGCCTCGATGCCATTCATCTCCGGCATCGCAATATCCGCAATAACCACGTTGGGGTGCAGTTGCGAAATCTGCCGCACGGCGTCGCGGCCGTTGGCGGCTACGCCTACCACGCGAATGTCTTCGTGGGCGTGGAGCAGATGCGTGAGACCCTCGTGCATGACGGGGTGGTCGTCGGCAATGAAGACGGTGATCGGCATGAGAGGGCCCGGGCGCGAGGAGGCGGGACGATGCAATGCTGCCACTCTAACGCTTTTCCCGAGAAATCTCGACGCAGACGCGCGTACCCTTGCCGGGCGTGGATTCCACCGTCAGCTCGGCGCCGATCGCCTCCGCCCGCTCGCGCATGATTGCGAGCCCCCAGCTCGCGCGCGCCTTTGCGGCTTCCGCCACGTCGAAACCGGCCCCATTGTCGGCGATGGTGAGCGCTACCCGGTCCGGGGATGCAGCGAGCAGGATCTCGATGCGCTTGGCGTGTGCGTGCGCGACGGCGTTGGCGAGTGCCCCCTGCGCCACGCGAAACAGGGCCGTCTCAGCCTCCAGCGGTAGCCGGGGTACGAGAGCATTACCGTACACGCTGATCGGCACGGCGAGACGCGCGCCGAAGGATTCGACGTAGGATCGCAGGGCCGCCAGCAGGCCGTAATCGTCGAGCGCCGGCGGGTGCAAGTCCGCCATCAGGTCGCGGACGTGCGTTATCGTCTCTTCGAGCAGCCTCTGCGTGTCATCGAGGCGGGTGCCGACTGCGCGGAGCGACTCCCGCGGAAGCTGCGAACGCAGGACGCTGAGGTTAAGGTTGAGGGCCGAAAGGTTGGCGCCAACGCGGTCATGCAATTCGCGGTTGATA
>PLYG01000213.1 GCA_003153335.1 Betaproteobacteria bacterium
ACGGCAGCGCGGACGCGCCAGGTGTCGAGTTGGAGATGGTGGGCGAATCGGTCATGGTGTCCCCCCGTCGATGCCAGAATCGATGCGTATTGTGATGCTGGCGGCTGATGTATTGTAACCGTGCTGCGTCAATCGCACCGAGGCGCAACAACTTCCCTCATCCACGACCCTTCTCCCCGAGGGAGAAGGNNCGCTCCACGCGCGGCCGAAGAACGAGATCCCGACAGGCAGTCCGTGGGCGTAGCCCATCGGCACCGTGATGTGCGGGTAGCCGGCGACCGCCGCGGGAGACGTGAAACTGCCGCCGCTGGCATCGCCCTTGTAAAAATCGGTGAGCCACGCCGGGCCCGTCGTCGGCGCCACCAGCGCATCGAGCTGATGCTCCTGCATCGCCTGGTCGATGCCTTCCGCGCGCGAGTAACGCTGATTGTTGGCCAGCGCATCGAGATATTCCTTGCTGTCCAGCCCGCCCATGGCCTCCGCGCGCAAAAAGTACTCCTGGCCAAAATACGGCATTTCGCGCGCGCGCTCCCTTTCGTTGAATTCGATCACGTCCTTCAATGTCCTGATGTTCGAGCCGGGCGCGAACTCCGCCAGATACGCGGCAAAGTCCGCCTTCAATTCGTAAAGCAGCACCTCGAGTTCGCTCTGCCCGAACTTGTCCACGTTCGGCAGTTCCACCGGATCGATCAGGATCGCGCCTTTGGCCTTCAGTATCTTCAACGCGTCCTCGACCACCGCAGAGACCAGATCGTTGCGACCGCCGAAATTGGCGCGCACGACGCCGATGCGCGCACCCTTGAGACCATCGGCGTCGAGAAACCGGGTGTAGTCCACCGCCCTGCCTGCCGCCTCGCGCGTGGCTTCATCGCGGATATCGCTGCCCGCCATCGCGCTCAGCAGCGCGGCGGCATCGGCCACCGTGCGCGCCAATGGTCCCGCGGTATCCTGCGAGTGCGCAATCGGAATGATCCCGTTGCGGCTGATCAGGCCCAGCGTGGGCTTGATCCCGACCAGGCCATTGATCGCCGCCGGCGAAATGACCGAACCATCGGTTTCGGTCCCGACCGCGACGGCCGCCAGACTCGCGGCGATCGCAGCGGCGGAACCCGAGCTCGAACCGCTGGTGTTGCGATCGAGCGCATACGGGTTCCTGGTGAGTCCGCCCCGCGCGCTCCAGCCGGAAGTCGAACGCGTCGAGCGGATGTTGGCCCATTCGCTTAAGTTTGTCTTACCAAGGATGATCGCACCGGCCCCGCGCAAGCGGGTCACCAGGAACGCGTCGCGCGGCGGCTTCACGCCGACCAGCGCCAGCGATCCGGCCGTCGTCTGCATCCGGTCGGCGGTGGCGATGTTGTCCTTCACCAGAACCGGGATGCCGTGCAGCGGCCCGCGTGGTCCGCGCGCTTTGCGTTCCCTGTCGAGTTCCGCGGCAATGGCCAGCGCATCGGGATTGAGCTCGATGATGGCATTGATGCGCGGCCCTGCGCGGTCGATGGCGCGAATCCGCGCGAGGTAGGTTTTAACGAGGGCGCGCGCAGTCAATTTTTCCGAGTGCATCGCAGATTGCAGATCAGCAACGCTCGCCTCGACGATCGTGAATCCCGCAGTGCTCGCCTTGCCTGATACAGCCATTGCCTTTCCCCCCATCAGTGCGTACGACCCGATCATGCCGATGCGGATGAAATCCCTGCGGTTCATGGAACGCACTCACGTTTGTTTTGCCGATTGTATTGCTGTTTGCAGTGACGCGCAGCGGATTCCACCCGATGCATCCCCGAGATGCTTGCCGCAACTTGGCACAGTTGAATCAATGCGCGGCGTCCTGATGTAAACTTCCCACTTCTAATCCAACTGCCCGCCCATGTACCAACTCTACTACTTTCCCGGCAATGCCAATCTGGTGCCGCACATGGTGCTCGAGGAAATCGGAGCGCCGTATCAACTCGTGCTGGTCGATCGCGCCAACAATGCGCAAAAAAGCCCGGAATATCTGAAACTCAACCCGACCGGGCGCATCCCGGTTCTGATCGACGGCGATCTCGTGCTGTTCGAAACGGCCGCGATCTGCCTGCATCTGGTCGACCGCCATCCGGACGCCGGGCTCGCGCCGGCACTGGGCACCAAGGAGCGCGCCGAATTCTACAAGTGGCTGGTCTATCTGACCAATACTTTACAAGCCGAGTTGATCACGTACTTTTATCCCCACCGGATGACCGACGATGAAGCAGCCGCCGAACAGGTGAAGCGACACGCCGAGGCGCACATCAGCGGCGAGGGCGGCATGCTCGACATTCTCGACGCCCAACTCGGGCAAAGCAGCGGACCGTGGCTGCTGGGAGCGCACTACACGGCGGCGGATCCGTACTTGATGGTGCTGGCGCGATGGACGCGCGGCATGGCGAACCCCGCACGCAACCGCAAACATCTCGCGCGTTTTCTGGAAGCGATGGCCGCCCGCCCGGCGGTGCAGCGCGCGTTCGAGCAGGAAGGACTGAAGCCGCCGCTGTATTAGCCGCCTGGTTTATGTTCCTTCGTCTGTTCGCACTGGTTGTCGTTGGATTTTCTTCGATCGGGTTCGCGGCACCGCCTGCAACGGAGCCCGCGCCGAACCCGGCGCTGCATGCGCTGTTCGAGCGCGAGTTCCAGCGCACGCAGGCAGAGTTTCCCGAATACGCGACGCTGCTGGGCGTCGACACGTATAACGACAAGCTGCGCGACGCCTCGCCGGAGGCAGTCGCGCGGCGGAAGACACATGGCAAGTCCGTGCTGACCGAACTCGCCAGGTTCGATGCGCAAAAGCTCTCGACCCAGGATCGCATTTCGCTGGCGATGATGACGGGGGACCTGCGTCGCGATGAGGCGCTCAACGCACTGTACGGCGAACTGCCGTTTGGCGCCGGCTTTGGCGATGGCTGGCTGCGGATTGCGCCCGGGCGGGGCCCACACACCTTGTTTCCGCTGCTGGCCAAGGCCACACCGTTCCGGAACGCGCACGACTACGAAAACTANNGTCTTGCTGCGATCCCGCGCTTGCTCGCGCAAACGACGATGATCCTGGAGGCCGGAATCAAGTCGGGCTGGATGCCGCCGCGCGTGGCAATGTTGCGCGTGCCGGCGCAACTTGCAACCTTCTCCGGCAACGACGTGACGGCAACGCCGCTGTACGCGCCATTCAGACAATTCCCGCCGGCCGTTGCCGCAGAAGACCGGAAGCGCCTCGCCGAGTCCGCAACCAAAGTGCTGTCGGAACGCGTCCACCCGGCTTTCGCCGCGCTGAAGGAGTTCGTCGAGATCAGGTATCTACCCGCGTGCACAGAAGACCTGGCGGCATCGAAACTTCCCGGCGGCAAGCCTTATTACCAGCAAATGATCGCGGCGATGACGACCACGAGTCTGGGCGCCGGGGAAATTCACGAAACCGGCAAGCGCGAGGTCGCCCGCATCCGCGCGGAAATGGACAAGGTGATCGCGTCGACCGGATTCAAGGGATCGTTTGCGGAGTTTCTGCAATCGCTCAGAACCAACCCGCGTTTTTTTCATGTCAGCGCCGAAGAGATGCTGATTCACTACCGCGACATCGCCAAGCGCGCCGACGCGGAATTGCCCAATCTCTTCGCCGAATTGCCGCGAGTCCCCTATGGTATTCGCCCGATGGAAGCCTACGAGGGCGACGATGCGGAGCACTACACGGGCGGCGCCCTCGATGGCAGCCGCGCTCGCTATTTCGAGGCCAACACGAACAATCTTGCACGCCGGGCGAAATACGAAATGGAGGCGGTGCTGCTCCATGAAACGGTGCCCGGCCATCACCTGCAGATCGCGCGAGCCCAGGAGCTCAAAGGACTGCCGGCGTTCAGGCGCGCCGCAGGATACGTTGCCTACAGCGAAGGCTGGGCGCTTTATGCCGAGAGTCTTGGCAATGAAATGGGGATGTACCGCGATCCCTATTCCAAATTCGGACAGTTGTCGGCAGAAGCATGGCGCGCCTGCCGCCTGGTAGTTGATACGGGTCTGCACGCCTTCGGCTGGACGCGCGACCAGGCGATCCGCTACCTGGCCGACAACTCCGGCATATCTGAAAGCTCCGCCATCGCCGAAGTCGATCGCTATATCCTGAATCCCGGCCAGGCGCTTGGCTACAAGATCGGGGAACTCAAGATCAAGGCGCTGCGCGCCAAGGCGCAGCAGGCGCTGGGCAGCAAGTTCGACCTGCGGCGCTTTCACAACGCCGTGATCGACGATGGCGCGCTGCCGCTCGACCTGCTCGAAGTGCGCATCGATGACTGGATTGCGCGCGAAACGGCGGCACAATAGCTACTTAGGCCGCGTTGACTCGTCCGAATTGCGGCGACGCAGACCGCGTAGCTATTGTGTCGCTGCGCTCGCCCGATCCTACGGCGCAGCAGTCACCCAATCAGGCGGCCTCAGCGGATCGAAATCATTCCATTGGCTTTGGGTGATGCTGCCTTGCGCCCGCTCGATGTCGGCAGCGCCTTGCGCGCGCAGAACAGTGATTGCGCTCGTCTGCTCCGGCGAAGTTGCGGCGCCGACGGCGACGAGCATCC
>PLYG01000409.1 GCA_003153335.1 Betaproteobacteria bacterium
GCCGTACTCGACCAACACCGCGTTGAGATCGGCCAGCAGCTTCTGAGCGGCGGTCTGCGCTTCAATCGCGGTCGTCGGCGATTCCATGGCCATGGCCATCTTCGACCCCAGCAGGCGCGGCACGTCGAGCACGTAGTAGCCGACCACGGCGCCGTCGCGGTGCGCGTACAGTTGCAGCCACAGTGAGTAGCAACCCACCCCGAGGGCGATAAACGCCACCAGACCGGCAAAGAAGGTGCCGTTGGACGACCGCATGCGACGATTGCCATTCCCATTGCCGTTACCGTTGGCCACCGCCGGTTCCGCAGTCACGGTTTGCGCGACTGGGGTCAGATCGATAGCGGCTGCGCTCTCGCTCATGCCATCTCCTGTGTTCATCCAGCCACCAGCCGGGCCTGCCGCTTGCGCTCCATGAAGGTCTGAATCTTCTGCATGGCCTCCTCGGGTGACATGCCGGCCTTCATCTCGCGCAACAACATGGCGCGCTCATCGCCGGATGACGAGAAGATGACCTGCGAGACCGGGTCCACGACCAGCCGGCCGATCCCCGTCCCACACGGCGTATAGAACATGCATTCGCTGTAGCGCCTGCTGGGCGACACCTTCGGATCGCTCACCGTATGGACCGTCTTCATCTGGTCCATCGTGTAGTCGTCCAGATCGAGCCGCTTGGAGTCGCGAACGGCGACGATGGATTCGGCGCGCTGCTGCATGATGAAATAGAAAGCGCTGTTGGCGGCAATTGCGCGGCCGGAAGGCGACTGGTAGAACTCTTCGAGGCCCTGCGTGCAAACGAGCGCGGCGCCTTGATACTTTCGAAACCGGCGATAGCCCGTCTCGATGAATTTGGCGACACCCGGATCGTCGAGCAGTGCCCACGCTTCGTCGATCACCAGCAGCTTCTTGCGCTGTTCGCCCTTCAACTCCGAGAGGAACATCTCGTGCTGAATCTTGGTGACCAGCATCAGCAGGACCACCTGCTGCAAATGCTTCTTGCCGCTCAGCTCTTCCAGTTCCAGCACCACGTAATCCTTATTGAACTGGAGGTTGTTCTCGCCATCGAACCACGAGCCGTATTCACCGTTACGCGTAAACGGAAAGAGCATGGTGCCCAGATCGGAGATCCGCTGGTCCTCGTTTTTGTCGAGGTACTGCGCCACATCGGTGACGGTCATGCTGCGCCCGACCCGCCCCCACTCGGCCTTGATGCCTTCCCCCAGCGCCGCCATGCGATAGTCGTCGAGGCGGTCGGTCGGGGCGGCCATCTTCGCCAGAATGGCTTTGAGCACGTCCATCTCTTCGTCGATGTCCGCGACGTTGGTGAAGGGGTTCAGACAGGCGTGGGAGGACTCGGAGAACTCGATGAATTCGCCCCCATAAATGAGGTTCTGCTTCAGATAGCCACGGCCAATGTCCATGACCCACACCTTGGCGCCGAGGCTTAGGTAGTCGGCAATGATCTGCTGCGTGTGGAAGGTCTTGCCCGCGCCCGATTCGGCAAACAGGATACCGTTGTAGTTGGTCGGCGAATCGTAGAGGTCGATCAGCATCGGCTTGCCGCGCCGGGTGAAATAGAGGCTGGCCCCACCGCTACCGGTGCCCTGCCATTCCCCGATTACCGGGAAAAACTGCACCGCGTGTTTGACCGCCATGGTGCGGAAGCGATAGAGTTGCTTGATCGACTCGGGCGCCGGGAACAGCGGGAACGTGTGCCAGAACACCGGCCATGTGATGTAACGTTCCTCGCTCATCTCGAAGCCGAAGCTGGAGTAGTAGGCGCGGACCATGCCGGTCATCTTTTCGAGCTTCTGTTTATCGTCTGAGTAGAGCGCCAAGGTGAGGGCGGCCTCGACAATGACGGCACCTTCATCCATCTCCTTGATCAGGACATCGAAGCCCTCTTACTTGGACGCCAGAATCGGGATGAAGCGCAGCATCGGGCCGTACGCCTGATAGTTGATGCTCTGCGCTTTGGTGCGCACCGCCGCCGCGCGTTTCGACTGCTCCGGATAGTGCAAGGTCAGTGTCAGCGTGAAAGGACACGTGAGCTGATTGTTGAGTCCACCGGGATCACCAATCAGGTGGCCCATGACGCCGAGATTGGTCATCTTCGGGTATTGCTTGACCGACAACAGCCGCACCATCTCGTTGTCGTTGATCAGGACGTGGTCCTTCTTGACCACGATGTTGTCACCCGGCTGCAGAATCTGGTCCCGCAGCAGCAGCTCGTCGTTGTACGCCGCGTCGTGCGGCGCGCGAATGCGCAACAACCGGCGACAAATCGACAGATAGCCACCGGCATCCACGCGGTTCAAGCGCAAGCCGATGGTGGACATGCCTTCGGCCATCTTCATGGCCGTGTCGTTGACCTCTTTCAGCTCGATCATCTTCGGCTGCTTGCTGCACGGAATCTTGAGCGAGACCACCAGCATTGCGCTGTTGGTCGGCACGTCGTTGCTCTCGATGACCGGCTTCTCGCGGCCTTCGAGAAACATCTCCGCCCGATGCATGGTCGTGTTCATGATGACTTCTGCGACTCTGCCCTCGATACGGGTTTTGTCGCGCGCACCGGTATAGGCGTCGATCAGCGGTTCGATGAATGGGCTGACGATCTGCTGAATCTGGATGATGGTGCCGGGCTTGAATTCGGCAGAAAACGTGCCTTGCAGGCGCCGCACCACAGTCTCGTCCAGACCGGAGAGTGGCGGGCTGGTCCAAACCGCGCCCAAGAATGCATGCTGGTCATTGCCTTGCAGATAGATCAGCGGTTCGTGTGCGTCACGGTCACCGCCGTCCTGTTCTACATCGAGCGGTTGGCCGTCCGATACCGCCAGCGGTGGCAACAAGTCCTCGGCGCGGGGACGGTCCAGCAGGGCACGCATACGATTGAGAACAGCCATGGGGGATCGATCCGATAAGCAATAGTGCAGGAGGCGACTATACCTGCTTTGCTATTACCCAAACGAACAGCAAACACTCACCTGACCGAACGCCCCCGACACGGTGCAAACGGACGGACCTGCTCACCGGCGGGCGAGGCGCCGCGCGCCTCTACAGCGTGGCGTTGAACACGCCTTCGAACACACCGGGGCCGAAGACCAAGGCCACGGCCATGGACAAGGCAATCAGCACCGCCGCCGGGCTCTGCTTGGTCACGCCAATCTCCGGTCCAACCCCCAGCGTGATCACCGCAAAAGTCTTGCCCAGACTGCCGCCCAACCAGCCTTGAATCGTCTGGTAGAACGCTTGAAATGTCGTATCGGTACTCGACGCCGCAAAGGCCAGCGTTGCAGCAGCGCTGAGCGCGAGGGTCATGAAAAGCCGAGTCGAGGTCATTCGTTTCTCCGGTAGGAATGGCAAGAAAGTCGGCAGCAAGCTCACTTACAGTGTCGCGCTAAACACGCTCTCGATGATGCCGGGACCCAAAGCGAACGCCAACGCAATGACCATCGAGGTCAGGCGTGCCACCTGTGATTGGGTCGCTACCGCGACACCCATGCCAATAACCAGCGAAGATGCCGCCAGCGTCTTCCCCAGCCAGCCAGTCATCCATGCGTGCACTTGATCAAGCGCCCCGCTGAATACGGTATCCGGATTGGTTGCGGCGAAGGCGAGCGATGTGCCGGCCGCACAGAGGAGAACACATCGAATTGCGATGCCTTGCATACGACGCACTCCGGATTTTGGTGTCCCATAAGGGGAAGGCCCTCACGAGGAGGGCCTTCCATTGCGCAAAACGAGGTGAGTCGCTCGCACACTGCGAATAAGAACGAGGTGAACCGCCCTTACCGCACCCCGCGTTCGCCTTGCGGCTTATGCGAAGACTTGCTCACGAACACTGCCACTTGTACGAGGGTGTCGAAATTTGGCGGTGCCGTGATTAAAGCTGGTAGCGGCTCGTGCCGCCGCCGTCTTTACAGCACGGCGTTGAACACGCCTTCGATCACGCCCGGTCCGAGCGACAGCGCGAGCGCCATCGAGATGCCGATGACGACGGCGAGGATCGATTGCTTGACGATGCCGATACCCAGACCGACGGCCAGTGCAGCAATCGCGATGGTCTTGCCAAGGCTTCCGGTCAGCCACGCGTCCACGAGGGTGAACACGTTCTGGAACGTGGTGTCGGTGTTGGAGGCCGCCATGGCGGAGCCAGCGATCAGGGCGAGGACGAGTGCGGGGGCAAACTTGCGAACTTGTTTCATGTGTTTCTCCGTTGAAGAAGGTTGAGATTTCACATGAACTCAGGCCGCTTGCCTGTGGGTCTTTCGACCCGTGCCGGTTCCCGACACCGCAGGGTGTGCCCCTGCGAACTTCCACTTCGTTTTGCTACTTGACGCAGCGACTACTGAATTCAACTACACTGCGATGGAGTGGAATATATCACACCAAACCGAACGCACGATACCTTTTGCAACTTTTTTTGCACTATTTTTTTGTTCGGAATAATGAATGAGGAAAATCACACGACGGCAGGTTCAGCCGCGACATGCTTAAGGTCTTGTGACGCACTCGCCGCACCCGCATCAGATGCGCGCAGACGCCGTTCTGCGCAGTCTGCCGCTGGTACATCGAACACCAGCTCGGCATTCCATGCTTTGCCATCGCGGCGGATCGTGACACCCGTGATCGGCGCGTCACCGTAGGGATGCGCCGTGCGGGCACGCACCGGCTGGTCATTGAATAACCGCAGCACCAATCGGCGAACCTTGCCCTCGATCTGCTCCACCAGACACTGGCTCTGTTCGAGCAACAGGCCGTCGAGCCGTTCAAGGGCGCGCTTTTGGCGCAGCGTATTGGGATACAGCGGTGCAGTGATCTTACGTTCGGCCATTGCGGGTCTCCGACGCGGGAAAGCTACTTGGCCGGGACGGGGCCGGACTTCGGGGCACCCATCGGGATTTGTGAAATGGCCTTGGCTGCGGCGTTCATGTCGTCATCAGCGGCACCCGAGGTAGGCGATGGGTCGAAGCTGGAACGCGTGTTGCTATCCCCGCCGTTATCAACCCCCAGCGGAGTCAGTACCCGTGCGGAGCGGCCCACCGATTCGCCGATTGACCAGCGGCGCGACGTGACTTCAGAGAACAGCAGTGAGGGAAAATGCAGATCACCACGCCTGTCGATCCACGGCGCGATCCACACGCGGATTGTTTGCGCCGGTTCCAACACGGGCATCGGTTGCGTGATCGGTTCCATGAGCTGCTTCGGCAGCATGGCGAGCGCGTCAGCGGAGGCTTTCCCGGCGGCGCTGGTGGTGCCGTTGCCGATGTCTTCGGCGTAGAGGTGATCGGCGTTGTTGGTGGCCTTGTAGACCTCCTGCGGGGACTTGCAGACCGCCCCTTCCGGCATGCCGGGGCAGTCGAATTTGCTGGACCCCATGGCGCAACCGCCGAGGATAATGACCAAGCTGGTCAGGGCAAGACGACAGACAGCGGGCATGGTCGATCCTTGAGGGCCGCTGGCCGCGACGCGGGCAGCACAATTCGAATGAGGAATGACGCGCATGGGGTTCAATTCTTCGGCCGCAGGGTGATGCCCTTGATCAGGATGATGGTGGCTTTACGCCCCGCATCAATCTCGACCACCGGGTACATTTCCTTGGCAGTGTCGGTGTAAAACTTGGCCACCGAGTTGAGCGCGCTACCCACGCCCTGATAAGCACCGTTCTCCAGCACCTGCGCGCCGCCGGCGCTCGACGCCAAGAAGCCGCCGGTGGCGACCGTGGAACTGTTCGTCACCGATTGCGCCATAACATTGCCGATGCCTGCAAGCATGCCGGCGATCATCGCGTTGGCGATGGCAGCGCCCTGCTTCGTCACCAGCTTGCCACGCATGCCGACCTTGCCGTCTTCGCCGACCACATAGCCATCGAGTTTCCCTTCGAGCACCTTGCCGCTGATGGTGATGCAGGTGAGCGTTTCGGTCCGCATGTTGGCGCGCTCGGTCGAGAGTGAGCCATAGCCGCCAGCCAGCACAAAACACTCCTTCACGTCGCTCGTATAGCGATTGGGGAGGATCGCCTCGTGCTTGATTCGAATCACCACCGGCGTCGGATTTTTTTGGGCGACCTGCGCGGTCGGTGCGTCCATGCCGTTGAGCAGCACCCCGGAGAAGATGGCGCCGGCCGTCAGGGTCAGCGCCTCGTTACCCGGCCGCGTGTCGGCGATGTCGCGCTCCGTGCGATTGCCCCGGTCCGTCGAGTCGCCGTTCAAGCGCACCGAACCCGGTCCGGCGGATGCGCCAATGGCATCACCCGCCGGCAAACCGATCTTGCCGAGCTTGACGCCACCCGCATTCGGGTTGACCGGATGCCCACTGGCATCGACCGGCGTGAGGGTGGCGCCAGTCGCCGGCAGGCTGCTGCCGCCAATCTTGATACTGCCCCCAGCGGCGGTGCCGGCACGGCCTCCGATGCGCATCGAGCCGCCACCGGCGGTATCGTCTTTGTCCTTGTCTTTGCCCGTATCGTTGACCGCTTCCACGCCACCGCGACCCGCAGGGCCGATCTCCGGCAGCACCGGGCCACCCGGTCCGTAATTGGGCAACGGCGCCGAGACCGATGGTGCACCGCCCGGCTGGCCAACCGGCATCCGCGCGCCTGCCGGCCCACCACCCGGCCCGGTGCCGTTGCCGCCGCCGTTCGCGGTGCCGTTCTTCTCGTTAGCCTCCAGCACTTTGCCCTCGACCGCGCGCTCGATCTTTTCCTGCAGCGTCTTGCTGCTGACCACGTCTTCGAGCTTTTGGTCGATCTTGGCGTTGATGTTGTCGTTGGCGGTCTTGACGTTGTTGTCCACCGAGCGCAGGTAGGCCATTATGTCGCGCACCTGATTCTGCAGAGCGGCCATCTGGCTTTGCAGCGACTCGGCACTCAGGTCCTTGCGTTGCGGCAGCATCACCGTGGTCTCGGTGCGCTTGTCCGCCAGCCGGGCCTTGCCCTTTGGCGTGAACTGGCTGGCCGTGAACGCGGCCAGAATGATCAGCGCCGCAGCGCCGCCGATCATGTACGACTTCTGCTGCTTCGGAGTCGCCGTGGACCAGAAGCGACGGGCGCTTTCGACGGGAGCGAAGGCCATCGCTTACTCCCCGTCCTTGCTGACGATGATGTTGACCGAAGTCTCCTGCCCACCACTGAGCTGCAGGAGTGGGAAGAAGGCGACGGCGCGCACGCCCTTCTGGAAGAAGGATTGCTCGGTCAGGGTGATGCGCTCTTTGCCGACGTTGCGCAACTTGTACCGATAGATGTCGTACGCCGCACCGGAGAAGCGCTTTTCCGGTAGCGCCTGAATGCCGCCGACCAGATTGGCCGCAGCCGCCGTCAGGTTTTCCTCCGTGAATCCGGCTGGCGGGTGATTGCGGGCGACTTCGCGCAGAAGGAACAGCATCTGGTCGGTGTACTCGTCAGGCATGCGCTCTTCGCGCGCCGTAGGTTTGTTGGCGGCGGTGACGCCCTCTGCGCCTTCGATCTGCACCACCAGCGTCTGTCCGGGGATCGCACGCGGAATCAACGTGAGCTGCACGACCGGCGCATTCGGGTCGTTGTTCTCCGTGATGAACAATTGAATCGCCCGGTCGCCTTTTGGCGTGACATAGACCGAGCTGTGCAGCTTGTCGATGGCCGCGTTGTTCTGGTCCACCCAGACCGGGTCTTTGAAGGGTGTGGCAATGCGGTTGGGGAAATTGCGCGAGATGGGGACGATGTCGTTGACCCCGGCTACGCTGCGCACGATCAGCGGCTTGCCGGCGTTCTGAGTGCCGGGCGCGCGACCGAGACCGGGCAACTCACTGGTCAGTGCGGTGGGTGGGAAGCTGGGCATCGCGGGCAGGCCACCGTTGATGCCGATGTCCGCGTTCGGATCGGCGGCGCGCGTATCCGCGTTGAGCCGGTTGGTCACGCCGCCGGTGCCGGGGACGATGGTCACCGCCGACTGCGGCTGGCTCATCGAGGAGGTGGTGGTAACCGTGCCCACGTTCGCGTTCTTCGGCGGTTGAACGGCCGGCTTTATTCCGGGAACTGGGCCGGTCGGCATGGGTCCGCTCGGCATCGTCGTCGGGGCCTGAACGACCCGCGTGGTGTTCACCACCGGGTTCGGCGACGCGGCATTGCCTTGGCCTCCCGGCAGCGGCACTGACTGCGGCATCACTGACGGGCCTTTCGCGCCTGGCAGCGTAAACGTCGGCATGGCGTCGTTCTTCTGGCCGGGCAGCGCCGGCCCGCTGGGCTTGGCCGCAGCGGCATTCGGATCAGCCGGCTTGGGGCCGTTGCTGATGGGCGGCAAGGCGCCGTCGAAACTGATCTGGGCCAGTGCCGGTGCACCGCTCCCCACCAGCGTGAGCGCGAGCAACAACAGCAAACATTTACTTGGTACGCGCATGATCAGCGACCTCCGGGACTGGCCGCCGGGGTGGCCGGAGCTGATTGAGTTGCCTTGGGCGGCGGGGTCGCCGCTTCAGGTGCAGGTGGGTTCGGAATGACGACCGTCGGCGCCACGCTGGGCGCGGCACTCGGGGTCGCCGTCGGCGGCGGGGTAGCGCCGACCGGCGTGCTCGGCACCACTGGCCCACCACCGGTGACCGCCGACGGCACGACTACGCCAGCGCCGCTATTCGGGTTGGGATCGGGCTTGCCCTCTTCCTTCGGCGCTTCACCTGCCGGATTGATGCTGCCCGCTTCCTTGGCCTTGGCCGCTTCACGTTCCAACAGTGCCTTATTCGCTTCCATCCATTGCAGCGTGTGCGGTTCGATCCCTTGATAGGAGGCAAACTCCGTGATCAGGGGTTTGCCGTCGTTCATCTCGAATTTCAGGTCGTAGATGACCGGGCGGTATTCATACGGCCCGGAAATTTGCGGATTGAAGGACGACATGGTGATGGTGCCCATCACGAAGACCTTGGATGTGGACGGTTCCCAGATCACCTTGGACGGCGAGAAGTAGTTGAACGCAGCCGCACGCGCAAAGCGCGGATCGTCGGCGTACGCGAGAATCTGCGTGCGAATCGGTGCATAGAGCTTCGGGTTGATGAACACCGAAAGCTGGTCGGCGACAAACTTTGAATTCGACGGCGTGATGTTGCCGAGCAGCGTGGCAACGAACAATCCAAACGCCTTGAAATACTCGGCGCCGGCGTTGTTCCATGCGACCATCATCTTGTCGTCCAAGCGCGGTGGGACCAGCACGATCCGCTCGCGATTGGTCAGTGCCAGAAACGAGGTGACGACGAGGGCCAGCGACAACAGTGAATTGGCGGCCAACAGCACTGCGTTGTTGCGCAGCGCCAAGTCCCAGTTGCGGCCGAAGAAGTCGAGTTTCATCGCTTGATTCCGTAGTTGTTTTGGCTGCTCATCAGGTGATCATTTCCCGCACCAGCCCGTTACGAAATACTTTGTTCAGGCTCAGCAGGCCAAACCAGTAGGCGAGATGAATCAGCACCCCGTCGAGCCGCGCGAGCTTGAAGCGCGAAAAGCGCACCATCAGTAGGCCGCCGGCGATCATCGCGTAGAGCAGGACCTCGAAGATGATCCCGACGCCGATGAAGACAATCAACGGCACCAGTTCATCCATCTCCCACCAGAAGAGCTGGTATTGACTGTCGATGAAGCGCGGAATTGTGACGGTCTGCAATGCCATACCCACCTCCCCTGCTAATGTCCTGCGTTATGGCCTGACGGCGTCAGGAGCCCTGCATCTGCACGGTCACGACGACCACGGCGCGGCGATTCTCTGCGCGCCCTTCCTCGGTCTGGTTGTCCGCGACCGGGTCGCGCTTGCCCAAAGCCTTGGTTTCGATCTTGTTCGCTGCCATCCCGTGAGTGGTCAAGTAGTCGGCCACAACCTTCGCGCGCCTCTCCGACAGGCGGTCGTTGTAGGCGTCCGTCCCGACGCTATCGGTATAGGCGGTCACCTTCACGCTGCGCACGTCACTGGTGGGCAGTGCATCCAAGGCCCGGCGGGCCTCCGGCGACAGAACCGCTTTGTTGAAGGCGAAATGCACGGTTTCCGATATTTCCGGCGGCTTCATCGGCAGCGGCGGCGGCACGATCACTGCCTGCGCAATGGGCGCGACCGCAGTGACCGGCCGGGTCGTAACGGGCGGCGCCGGTGGTTCGATCCACGCGACCTGTTGCTTGTTGAATGACCACGCTTGGCCCTGCGCCTTCCACAGCACCGTCTCCGGCACGACCCGGATCACCGCCACATCGCTCGGGTTGCGCAGGCGCATGACTTCGAACTCTGCGCGCTGGATATAGGGGGACCGAGTGGCGACAGCCTCGTCTACCGGTGCTCGCCAGCTCGCGCAACCGGCCAGCACGCTCACAGCGAGCAGTGTCAGGAGCATCACCCGCGCCCGCACAGGGCGCGGCGTGCCCGAGGCCCGACGCATCGTGCTCAAGCGAGCGCTGGTGACGAGGCGGTGGCCAAACGACGGCGAGAACGGCGAAAACGCCATGTGAACATTCCCAAAATGAAGGCCGCCTCGGCAGCAAAACAAACATTTCGCCAAAAGCGAAAGGCGCGCTCGGAGTGCGCCTTGGCGTACTCGACCGATCCATCGCTGATCGCGTTCACGTAGAACATGCCAGCAGGCCGCAGATCGTTGGCAAACCGGTTCGGCCACGCGGTGAGCGTGGCTGCCGACAACATCCCAGCCCATGCCGGATTGTCAATTTGCCAGCTCGTCCACGCCCGTTGTTCGGTACTCATCGCCGGCGAGGATAGCACGGTAAGTGTTACCCAAACGAACAAGGCGGCCGTAACACGCGACCGAACCTCTGGATACCGCGCGCTCATCGCTGGGTCGGCGACGACATCGAAATCAGGCCAGCGTAACCTGCCTTGGCAACCACTTTTCCGCCATCGACATACACGAACGTCGGCGTCGCGGTCATGGGGATGGTGTCCTGACTGAACGCCATATTGGTTTCCAGCGCCACGGCGCCCTTGGCGAGGCGCTCCGTAGCCTTGCCGTCCGCTTGCTGCCGGAACATCCCTTGCAGTGCCAGTTCACCTTTGCCGCCCAAGGCGTAAGCGGCCAGTGTGGAGGCCTTATCCGAACCGAGCGAGATCGGCACCCAGCGCACGCGCGCCTTGCCGCCCTTCTTCTGCCAAGCGCGGATGTCGTCATAGGCTGTCTTGCAGTGCATGCACAGCGCATCGACGAAGACATAGATCACCCGGTCACCAGTGCCGGTCTCGACGAAATTGAGGTGACTCAGGGCGTCCGGGGTCGCTGCCTCCGTGGGTACCGGATCATCGTTGCTCGACGTGGAGGCACCCGCCAGCAGCGGCGTGGCCTTGATGATTTCGGCGCCGGTCTTGCCCAAGGTCGATTGGGGCGCGAACTGGACGGCGGCCTCGGCGGTCAGATTGCGCTTGCTCTTGATGTCAATGGCCTGCCCGGCGATGGTCGTCTTGCCGTCCGGCGTCACATACATGATCGACGGACGCGAGCCGTCGCCCAGCGAGACAAATACTCCCGTCAGATTGCCGGGGCCTTCGAAGAACTTGATGCCCTGCATCACGGTGGGGTTGGCCGCGAAGATTGCCTTGACGGCCGGCGGCGGCGTGACCATCTTGAACATGGCGTTCGCCCCAGCAGGCGCGAACACGGTGGCGCCGGTCAGCAGTGACAGCAGCGCAGAAC
The DNA here is from genome assembly GCA_003153335.1 of Betaproteobacteria bacterium. GTDB lineage: Bacteria > Pseudomonadota > Gammaproteobacteria > Burkholderiales > Casimicrobiaceae > PALSA-1005. Next base: position 11,638 of record PLYG01000409.1, read on the forward strand.
GAAGAGCAGAGAACTTCATGAAGGGGTCCTTCCTTGGAAGATGGGTAGCATTTGGGAAATGATGCCGTTGGCCAGTTGCAGCAGCATCACGTAGTCGCCGTTGGTGCGCCCGGCCTCGGTGACGAACTGTCCGCCGATAGCCAACGAGGGCGTGACTTCGACGCGGTAGCGCTCATAGCGCATCCGGGCCTGTACGATCTCGCGCGCCACAATGCCGTCGCGCCGCCAGCGGTCCAGCGCGGTCCGGTCGATGTGGGCGTCCTTGGCCGCCGCCAGATAGGTCGAGGGCGAGCCCCCGACGGCACCGGCATCCTGCAACTGCGTGTAAACGGCCTGTTCGAAAGTGGCCAGTCGATCCGGCTGGGCGCGGCGCACGGCGAAGTACGCGCGAGCCGCTTGCGTGCCAGTTTCGTCGATGCAGATCGGGACCGCCTCGAAGCGCAGCGGCTTGGGCAAGGTGGCGCCCCACGCCGCGATATTGGCCATGTGCTGCCGACAGAACGGGCACGAAAAGGCAAAGAAGGCGTAGACCTGCAGCTCGTCTTCCTTGAACGGGCCCACGGCCGTGAACGGCAGGGTTGGCTTCGCCGCAGCCGGCGGCATCGCCGACATACCGGGCAGCGTGGCGATCTGGCCAAACGCCGGCAGCACCAGCCCCGCCGTTGCTGCGCCGCCCAGCAGGCGCAGGAAACCCCGACGCGCGGGATGGCAACGGCACGACTGCAGCGCAGAAAGGTGTTTACTCATTGGCAGCTCCGGTATCGTGCGTGGCCAGTGCGACCGCATCGCGGTACGGCGCCCGACCCTTTGCGCTGGCGTCGAGTGCGGCAAATACCAGCGAGCGAAACTGCGGCTGCTTACGCGCCTCCGCTTCGATGGCGCGCTTGTCGCCCTCCTCGATTGCGGTGCGCAGCGCCCCGCTGCCCACAATCATTTCCATGATCGGCACGCGGCCCTTGAACCCCTTGCCGTTGCAGTCGGGGCAGCCATCTTCACTGCGTTCGGCAAACGACAGGGCGCGGTCATAGCCGATTTGATCGAGCCAGCGCCGGTCGCTGGCCGTGAACTCTTTGCGTACGGCACAGTGCGGACAGACACGGTTGAGCAGGCGCTGCGCCACGATGGCCAGTAGCGAAGTGCCCAGCGTGTAGGCATCGACGCCGAGGTCGGCCAGCCGCACCACAGCGCCGGCGGCGTCGTTGGTGTGCAGGGTGCTGAACACCAG
>PLYG01000019.1 GCA_003153335.1 Betaproteobacteria bacterium
CCCGACCACGATCCGGCTGGCCCGGCGGTTGGTCGATCTGGTGCCCTCGGGCCTGGAACACGTGTTCTTTTCCGACAACGGCGCCACGGCCGTGGAAGTGGCGCTCAAGATGGCGCTGCAATATTGGCGGCAGCGCAGCGATCCGCGGCCCGACAAAACAACCTACCTGGCCCTGGGCGACGCCTATCATGGCGACACGCTGGGCAGCGTCAGCGTGGGCGGCGTCGAGCGGTTCCACGCCATGTTCCAGCCGCTCTTGTTCGAGGTGCTCCGCGCGCCCGCGCCCGACATGTACCGCCTGCCCACGGGCATTACCCGCGAGGGGGCTCTCGTGCACTATCTGGCGGCGGTCGAGTGCATTCTGGCGGCCCAGCACGCTCGGATCGCGGCCGTGATTGTCGAGCCCCTGGTGCAAGCCGCGGCGGGCATGCTCATGCATCCGCCGGGTTACCTGCGCGGCCTGCGCGAGTTGACCCGCCGCCATGACGTGCTGCTCATTGCCGATGAAGTGGCCGTCGGCTTCGGACGCACAGGCCGAATGTTCGCCTGCGAGCACGAGCAGGTCACGCCCGATCTGCTCTGCCTGGCCAAGGGTCTCACCGGCGGATACATGCCCGTGGCGGCCACGCTGGCGACCGACGAAATCTGGCGCGCCTTCCTGGGCACGTATGCCGAGAGCAAGACGTTTTTTCACGGACACACGTATGGCGGCAATCCGCTGGGCGCCGCGGTCGGCCTCGCTGCCATCGACTATCTGATCGACCACAAGCTCTCAGTGCGCGCCGCGGAACTGGGCGACTACCTTAGGGCCAAGCTGCGCGAACTGGACAGCCCGTTGATCAAGGACGTTCGCGGCAAGGGTTTGTTCATCGGGGTCGAAGTCGATCCGCGGCGGGTCACCGCGCGCGCTGTCTGCGAGTCGCTGCTGGGCCATGGCGTGCTCTCGAAGGATACGCACGGCACGGTGATCCGCTTCGCGCCGCCGCTGACGATTGCGCGGGAGGAATTGGACATTGCGGTCGATGCGCTCGCTGCGGCGCTCGCGGAGCACGAATAAAAGCCTCCCTCATTCCCGACCCTTCTCCCCGGGGGAGAAGGGAGCTATACGAGCATCATCCCGGTTGGCAGCATGCCGGTCGCGACCATCCGCTTCAACGTCGGCCGCAGATTCAGGCCGGTCTCGTCACCGAGCAGCCGTGCCCGCTCGCGCAAATCGGCCAGGGTGACTTCCGTGTCCGCCGATTCCAGACCGAACACGATGACGTTGCTCATTTCTCCCGGCGGCAACACGACGACGCGGCCGGCGAACGCCTCGTCGACGCGGCGCAGGCTCTTGTCGAAGCCGCGGACGTTGCCGAACAGATTGGTCGCCATCACGCCGCCCGGCGTGAGGAGTGCCAGGCAATCGCGATAGAACGCCGGCGTATCGAGCGCCCCGGCCCGGGCGCGATGGTCGAAGCCGTCGATCAGGATCAGGTCGAACCGCTCGCGACTCTTGCGCACAAAAATGCTGCCGTCGGCAATGTCGATCAAGAGACGCAACGGATCGACCGGCAGCGCAAAACGCCGCTCGGCAAACGCGGGGATGCGCGGATCGACCTCCACCACATGTAGCCGGGCGCGGGGTAGTTGGCGATACAGGAATTTGGTGAGCGACCCGGCGCCGAGGCCGATCAGCAGGATGTTGCGCGGCCACAACGCCCAGTCCCGCCACAGCAGGCAGGTCAGCATTTCGCGGGTGTATTCGAGTTCCAGCGCGTCGGGCTTGCGCATGCGCATCGCGCCCTGCACCCAGTTTGATCCGAAGTGCAAATAGCGGACGCCGGCTTCTTCGCTGATCTCTATGGTGTGCGCGAATCCGTTGGTCTTCACCTTACAATGGGGCCATGGACAGGATGGTGGACTTGCGATGATACCTTGGTTGCGCGCGGACGATCCGTTTCCGCCGCTGCAGACGGCCCTTGACGATCCGAACGGGCTGCTGGCGGCCAGCGAGGACTTGTCGCCGGAGCGGCTGCTCGCGGCGTACGCGCGCGGCATCTTTCCGTGGTACAGCGCCGGCCAGCCGGTGTTGTGGTGGAGCCCCGATCCGCGCATGGTGCTGCCCACGGCCGAATTCAAGGTGTCCCGGTCGCTGCGCCGGGCTATGCAATCTGGAAAATTCGAGATCCGGGTCGACACGGCGTTCGACACCGTGATGCGCGCGTGCGCCGAGCCGCGCGCCGACCAGGACGGCACCTGGATCACCGACGGCATCTGCGCTGCCTACGGCGCGCTGCACCGCCGGGGCTACGCGCACTCCGTCGAATCCTGGCGGGATGGCGAACTGGTCGGCGGTCTCTACGGGGTGGCCATCGGCCGTATGTTCTTCGGCGAGTCGATGTTCGCCCGGGAGACCGACGCCTCCAAGGTCGCACTCGCCCATGTGGTGCACCAGTTGCGTGCCTGGGATTTCCCGCTGATCGACTGTCAGCAACAGACCGCGCATCTGGCCTCGCTGGGCGCGCGCCCGATCCCGCGCAGCGAGTTTGCGAAAGCACTCGCGCACTTGGTACACTGTCCGCATCCAATCCCCTTGCCGAACCGCTGGACTTTCGACCTGTGACCAAACTCAACGATCTGCCGCTGACGGTTCTGCAGTTTTACGCGACGGCGCCGTATCCCTGCAGCTATCTACCGAATCGCGCGGCGCGCTCGCAAGTGGCCACGCCCAGCCACCTGATTGACACCCGGGTCTACAGCGAGTTGGTGCGGCTGGGATTCCGGCGCAGCGGGGCTTTCACCTACCGGCCCTATTGCGACCGATGCCGCGAGTGCGTGCCGGTGCGCGTACCGGTAGCGGAATTCAAACCCAACCGCAACCAGCGGCGCGCGCTACGCCGGCACGGCAATCTCGAAGCGGGCAATCGCGAACTGCGCTTCGATCCGGAACATTATTCGCTCTACCTGTCCTACCAGCGGACGCGCCACGCCGGCGGTGGCATGGACCAGGACAGCCGCGAGCAATACCAGCACTTTCTGCTTCACAGCAACATCAGCACCCGGCTGATCGAGTTTCGGGAGGAGGGCAGACTGCGCATGGTCAGCCTGGTCGATGAACTGGAAGAGGGGCTGTCGTCGGTCTACACGTTCTACGATTCGGGCGTGGTCGGCGCGAGCTACGGCACGTACAACATCCTGTGGCAGATCGAACGCTGCCGCGAACTCGACGTGCCCTACCTGTATCTGGGCTACTGGATCGCCGGCAGCCCGAAGATGTCGTACAAATCCAACTTCCGGCCGCTCGAGACGCTAATCGATGGCCAGTGGGGCAGGCTCGAGAGCGCGTCAGGGATCGGGTGTCGCGCGCTGACCGACGATTTGTAAGCTGGATGGGTCGAACGGAGCGATACCCATCTGCTGGTTCATGACGAATCGAAAAGGTGTCGCGATGACAATGCGTCGCTGCTCTCCGGCTGGCGACCCCTCACCCCAACTCTCCCCGCCTTGCGGGAAGAGGGAGCACCGGCGCAGGCCGCGGACATTTCCGCTATCCCGTTACAATGTGGCACGACCCACCACATTGCCATTTGAACGGGAACCAACGTGAGCAGAGTATTCAATTTCAGCGCGGGGCCGGCGGTCCTGCCAGAGGAAGTCCTGAACCAGGCGCGCGACGAAATGCTGGACTGGCATGGCAGCGGTATGTCTGTCATGGAAATGAGCCACCGCGGCAAGGAATTCATTGGAATCGCGGCCAAGGCCGAAGCCGATCTGCGCACACTATTGGCGATTCCAAATAATTACAAAGTGCTGTTCCTGCAAGNNTGTCGGTGATGGAAATGAGTCATCGCGGCAAGGAGTTCATTGCCATTGCGGACCAGGCCGAAGCCGACCTGCGTGAGCTGCTGGGGATCGCGGCCGATTACAAGGTGCTCTTCCTGCAGGGCGGCGCCGTCGCCGAGAACGCCATCATTCCGATGAACCTCTTGCGCGGCAAGACCAGCGCCGACTATGCCAACACCGGAGAGTGGTCGAAAAAGTCGATCAAGGAAGCGAAGAAATACTGCACCGTCAATGTCGCCGCGAGTTCCGAGGACCGGAACTTTACCTATGTGCCGGCGCAGAGCACCTGGAAGCTCTCAAAAGATGCGGCCTATGTGCACGTCTGCACCAACGAGACCATCGGCGGCGTCGAATACCACTGGACGCCCGATACTGGCGGCGTGCCGCTGGTGGCTGACATGTCCTCGCACATCCTGTCGCGGCCGGTCGATGTTTCCCGGTACGGACTGATTTACGGCGGCGCGCAAAAAAACGTCGGCCCCGCGGGCCTGACCCTGGTCATCGTGCGCGACAGTCTGCTCGGCAACGCACTGCCCTTCACGCCATCGGCCTTCGACTTCAAGCAGCAGGCCGATGCCGATTCGATGTACAACACGCCGCCGACCTACGCGATCTACATCGCCGGTCTGGTGTTCCAGTGGTTGAAGCGCCAGGGCGGGCTGCAAGCCATCGAGCAGCGCAACATCGCCAAGGCGAAGCTGTTGTACGACTATCTCGACGGCAGCAGTTTTTTCAGGAGCCCGGTGCATCCGGCAGACCGTTCGCGGATGAACGTCCCGTTCAAGCTGCGTGATGAAGCGCTCGACGAGGCCTTCCTCAAGGCCGCCAAGGCCGCAGGGATGGTGCAACTCAAGGGTCATCGTGCGGTCGGCGGCATGCGCGCATCGATCTACAATGCGATGCCGATCGCAGGCGTGCAGCGCCTGGTCGAGGTCATGCGCGACTTCGAAGCGGTGCATGGATGAGCAACTCTCCCGTGTTCCGCATTCTCGTCCTCAACCAGATTTCGGCCGCCGGCTTGAAACGCTTTCCGCATGACCGCTACACCGTCGGCAAGGACGTGCAGGATCCGGACGCCGTGCTGGTGCGCTCACAGGACCTGCACCAGAGCGCGATCGCCGCCAGCGTCCGGGCCATCGGCCGGGCCGGGGCCGGCACCAACAACATTCCCGTGCCGGAAATGAGCCGCCGCGGCGTGCCAGTGTTCAACGCACCGGGTGCGAATGCGAACGCGGTCAAGGAACTCGTGCTGACCGGCCTCTTGCTGGCGGTGCGCAATCTGGTGCCGGCGCTGCAGTTTGTCGATGGCCTCGCGGGCGATGACAAGGCGCTGCAGCGGCAGATCGAAGAGGGCAAGAAGCAATTCGCGGGCAGCGAACTGTCGCACCATACGCTGGGTATCATAGGGCTGGGCAAGATCGGCAGCCTGGTCGCCGACACGGCGATCAAGCTCGGGATGAATGTGCTGGGCTACGATCCCGAAATCACCGTCGACGCGGCGTGGAGCCTGCCTTCGCAGGTGAAAAAGGCGCACAGCGTCGAGGAAGTCCTCAAGCACAGCCATTTCGTGACGCTGCACATCCCGTTGATCGAGAGTACCCGCAACCTGATCGATGCCAAGGCCCTGGAATTGATGCGGCCCGGAGCGGTGCTGCTGAACTTTGCGCGCGATGGCATCGTCAACGACCAGGCGGTGGCGGCGGCGCTCGCCGCCCACAAGCTGAAGAACTACGTCTGCGATTTTCCGAGCAACGCGCTGCGGGGGAATCCCGGCGTCATCGCGCTGCCGCACCTGGGCGCCTCGACGCGCGAAGCCGAGGACAATTCGGCGGTGATGGTGGTCGATCAGCTCCGCGACTATCTGGAACACGGCAACGTGCGCAATGCCGTTAATTTCCCCGAGGTGGTGATGTCGCGCGAGGCGCCGTACCGCGTCGCGATCGCGAACGCCAACGTGCCGAACATGCTGGGGCAGATTT